>JAPFCO010000290.1 GCA_026169505.1 Pseudogracilibacillus sp. | reverse complement strand
TTGAACGTGAGTCTAACATCTGAATCGCATTGCTATTCAGAGCCTCCATAACTATTTCCCCTTTCTTCCACTCAATATTGAAAGGTTTCAATGGACTCCACATATTACTTCGATAATAGGGGATTTTTCTACTGTTCATCGATTTGTTAATTAATTTATCAAGTTCAGTTTCTAAAACTCCATTCATTAGGCTATCTGAAACATAAGCAATATTATTAAGTTCATCGTATCCTAGTAATAACATTGCATGAGAAGCGACAGTTTCCTGATTTAAGTCATAGAAATCTAAGTAACGAATATCAGTCATTAACATAACGGGTATATCATTATCTATATATCTTTTAATGTTATTCCATTTTGGTTTTTCAGAAGCATACCATTGAAAGTCTATATTTATATTTTTATAAAAATCTATTTCAAATGTTGGATTTCTCGAGAATATCAGTCTTGAAAATTGATCTGAATCGGTATTAAGATAAATAAAGTTCAATCCATTACCGATACCAAATACAAGTGGTTCAGTATAATTAATATTATAAAAATAAGTTAAATTTGAAATAGCTGTGGATGAACAATGATTCCCAGATAACGTTGGAAAATTTTCAATCAGTTTTTTTTTCATTTAACTATCCCCTTTGATCTGTGAAAGTTAAAACTTTATTCAGAGAGTTTTTCTAGTTTATTTATTGTAAGCATCCTATAAAATGCAATTTTTACACATTTGGAATTATCTCGACTATCATCTCTGGTTTTTTTCCATTACCGCTAAAACACAATAAATAATAGTTATATAAATTCCCTTTGTATAGGGGGTGTATTTGAAGTAAATTTATTTTTATAAACCTTATCTAAATCGATCACAGTATCATAATTTGTATAATCGATATCAATATGAGTTATAAAAATTATGGTAGTAAATTGTTGTATTTCTCTAAGAAATTGTATGCATTCATTTTTGGTACTGCTATCCATATTGGAGAACGCCTCATCTACTACTAAAACCTTTGGATAACTTATTATTGCGTGTAAAAATGCAAGTAATTGTTGTTGTCCTCCTGATAATTCATTAATATACGTTTTATCTTTAAAAATCAGTCTTTTATTTCTAACAAATTTAGTTATTATAGGATTTAATACATGATTATTGCTGTCGATAGCTAGGTGATCTTTAATTAAATCACTTATAAACTGTGTTTTTTGAAACAAAACAGCAGTTTGGTCTCGAATATGCCTAGAAGAATAATTGTTAAGATCAACTTCATCAATGAATATACTTTTATCAGGAGCAGTATAGAGTTTAATCAGATGGTATACAAGGGTTGTTTTTCCTACTCCATTCTTTCCTAATAAAATATTGAATTTTCCAGGTGTAAATTCAATATTTAAATTATGTAATAATCTTTTATTTTTTATTTTTAAATCAAAGTTATTTAAGTGAATATTACCTGTATTAATATGAACTTTTTCATCCTCTGTAGAATCTTCTTCCTCCAAGGATAACAATTCAACTACTCTACCTATAGAGACAAACGATGCTTTTATCTCAATAGCAGTAGACATTAAACGTTCAATAGGATCAAAAAAGGTGACCAAATACATAACATAGGCTACAAAAGCGCCAATACTAAGATCTGACTGTAAAGTTAATAATCCACCATATATGAAAATAATTAAAAAAATTAAAATTTGAATACCGCCGTTTAATAATGTTACTATACCTTTTAATTTACCTTGATCACTATACCATTTATAGATATTTTGAATGTTTTCTATATAGTTCTTAAAAAAAGCAGATTTGTCCTCATACTTCTTTAGTATAAAATAGTTTGAGTGAATTTTCTGAATAGAGTTTGTTAAGTGATCTTTATGTATAATGAAGTTTTCATTAATGTATTTAGCCTTTTTACTAAAATTCATATAAACTAAAAAATAAGGCGTCATAGCTATTACTAATAATATTGATAATTTAAAGTTTAAATAAAATAAAAAGAAAATAATAAATAAAAAAGATAAACTTTGTATTATTATTTCAAAAATAAAGGTGGTAATTACTGATTGACAAACAGGTATATCTTTTTGCACCACTTGAATAAGTTTCCCCTGTCCATATGTTTCTATCTCTCCAACTTTAGCTTTTTTTACTTTGTTTAATATCACTTCTCTTAAAAATAAATTAGAATTGTTTATTATACGATTATTTATAATTACCTTTAAATACTGTAATAGCATTACAAAGCTAAATATAATAGCTATCCCAATGGAAAATATAACAAAAAGGTTGGAATTTTTTTGTATTAATATACTATCAAGCATATATTTAACTCCCATTGGGAGAGAGACCATTAATAATGTTGAAAGTAATAAAATTATTAAATAAAATATTGATAAGTTTCTTTGTCTAGTGAAAAGTAACTTTAATAAACCTTTTTCATTTTTAGGGATATTCAATAGAGCTCCTCCCTCGTATAACACCATAGTTCAAATCGTATTAATATAATTTGTATTGTCTGTTCCTAATTGTTTTTTAATAGATTGATGTTCCTTACCGAATAAATGTGTTAATAAAACTATTTGATCATTGGTATCCAATCCTATTAAATTAGCTAGTTTATCATCATAAAAACCTCCCAAAGCTCTGCAGGATAGAGTTAAAGAGTTACAAATGAGATATAAATTTTGTGATACATGACCTGCATCCATCAGGATGTACCTATATCCTCTATCTCCATACTTCAACAATGTGTTTGATAATAATGCAGTAGTTACAATTGCAAAAGAACATTTGTTCACATCATGTTTATTATCTGTTAAAACAATGCAATCTATTAAACTTTCACGATAATCACCTTTAAACATCATGCTAAGTTGATTTGTCTCAGGTTGCCATAAGTAAATTCCTGGTTCAAGATTATCAATATTAAATATAAAAATATATAAATAAATAGGATACCTTCCTCCCGCAGACGGTACAGAGGATAAGTGCATCTCATTATCATTGGTGTTAATCCCGTACGAATAAAACAGTAAGTTAGCTAGAGTTTCTATAGTAATTGGAACTCTTACATCAAACACATTACTTGATTGTCTACTATTAAGAGATTGTGCAAGACTTCCTTCTATTTCATCAATATATTTATCCATATTATAAGTAGTATGAGAATAAACCTTTTTCCTTTTTGTAAAGTCAGGAAAATTGGGAACCCTCCTATTTTCATCAATGATTTTTTTTGACTTTGTATTATTGTGAAAAAGTTTGGACAACAAATATTTATCTCTTAAATCCTTAGTTATTTTAATTGTTAACTCTCCTTTATATATTATTTTAGGGAAATGGATGAGGATAGGGATTTAAACCATCTAACTTATATCCAAGTTTTAATGGAACTTTAAAAATTCTCTCACAGTTCAGCATAGGATAACTTACTTCTAAAAAAGCTAGCTTGGGCATAATAACCCTTGCAACATGTAACCCCACCTTTTTAACATCGTTACTAGTAATATCAATTGAATATGTATCTATCCCTAAGTATTTTAAATGCTCCAATAAATCATTTGAGTTTGTTATCCAAGATGTTTTGTTATTTTGGAAATTAACAATTTCCCCTTTAAATAGGAAATTTATAGCCTCTATATTTTCTTGATAAGCATAAAAAGCAGCATGTTGATGAAAGTCTGTAAAACTACCAAAGTCAGAACTTGTTAATTCAGGATTATAGCCTTCTATATATGCTCTTATATTTAGGTTGTAACAAGCACTTGCTTCTCGTATAGAACTTAATAATGCTTCTTTAGAAGAGAAGTGTGTGCTTGCTCCAAATGTGGTGTATGGTGGTTTATTATTTTGAATTATAGTTAAATAACTAGGAACTTCTATATCAGAGGTCATATCAATAATGGTAACTTTTAAGCCTAACTGTTCTATTTTATCTAAAACGTTAGTTATAATTTTACTTTTTATTGATTGCTGATTAATAATAGGCATAGACAACCTATTTTGCCACATTATAGTAAATGAATCTCTTTCAATACACTCCAATATTCCATTTATTATTGCATAGGATAAAGTGGGTCCAGCAGCCAAACCTGTTGATGTCATTTCTCTAATAGGTCTATCCTTATAAAAATGATTAAGATAAACTAAATCTGTCGGAATCCACTTTTCTATTCCTTTATTAAGTTCATCTTTACCTTTAACCCAATACAGTTCTGTATCATTTGATATTTGTTTTATATTTAAGTTATGTTCCAAAATCTGTTCATCTGTATATCGGGTTATGTTAAAAAGGTTTATCTTATCTTTAATTTCATTAGCTTTCAACTTCATAATTGGTTGATTTATAAGCATTGAACAATAACGCTCTATAGACTCTCCTATTGTTCTTTCTTGAGCTTTGTCTAAACTATGAAAGTCATAGCCTAAACCAGTTAGTTCTGAGGTGTGGCTGATAGTATTAGCATCCGCATCTAATGTATCGGTTTTATAAGAAGTAATCATGTGCATAGGTATTAATCCTAGGTAATTTTCGAACTGATTATCCAACTTGTGTATAATACCTGTCCTAGAATCAACTAACTTACTTTTCATTTCATCTAATTTCATGTAGTTCATCACCACTTTCCTGTAGCGTGTATATATCAAAACCTTCATTACAAATATTGCAATTTGGTAAAGAATAAACAGGTGAAATTTGAGAAGTAAATTCTTGTAAAGATATAGTATATTCATTATGAATAATGTCAGATCTTAAAACACTACTAAAAAATTTGATTAATTGAATTTTTAGTAGTTCTGCTGATAATTCAATGGATCCAGGTGATATATTATTTCTAACGTTTTCTATAACTACTGAATTACCATCGGCAATGTATTTATAGTTAGGGTTGTTAGAATAAATACGGGATATGTAACATTCATAACACAAATTTCCGGTGGTGAATATTGGTCCAACTTTTACTTCATCCCATTCAACTACTAACTTTAAGAAGTCTAATTGATTATCGTTACATATTTTGCTAATCCTTTTGAAAAATGATGCATTTTCATAAGTATCACAAGCAATTAATATACTGCAGCTATTTACATCTATCTCTTCTACATCACTAATTACAACAACGTTAGTGATAGAATCTAATGTCCTTTTCAGATAATGTGTAATATTATTGTTATTACCAATTATGTACACAGAAAGGTCCGAAAAAATACTGACTTGTTCCAAAATATCAGCTTGATTAGTTAAGTAATTTGAAAAGTACTTTTGTAGTTTTTCACCTTCCTTTATGTATATAACATTGTCTTTAGTATTGTTCGAAATAATGAAGTTCTTTTCCATTAATACAGTCAAAACCTCATTAACGTATTCATGTGATTCATTTACAATACTCGAAATATCAGATACAGTATGACAACCATCTAGTAGTGGAATGATTTGTTCCAAAACATTCACCATCTCCCCAGTGACACCTGTACTTCTATCGCTATTGTTGGTTAATACTATCTTTTTTAATTCATCTTCCTCTGTAACACTATAATAT
>JAPFCO010000016.1 GCA_026169505.1 Pseudogracilibacillus sp. | reverse complement strand
ATAATTTTACACTACATCCGAATTATCTTCCACTAGAAACATTTTTCTCTTTACTATATGGTAGGTCATTTTTTACTATATCATCTAATGTTTCCCTTTGCACGACTAGTTGTGCAATACCATTTTCTACAAAAACAACGGCTGGTTTTGTTAATCGATTATAATTGCTCGCCATTGCATAACCATATGCACCTGTTGAAAACATTGCTACGATATCTCCGTGTTCTACTTCCGGTACTGGGATATTCCAAATTAGCATATCCCCCGATTCACAACATTTCCCCGCGATTGATACGGTTTCCTTCGGTGGAACATTCGCTTTGTTAGCAATGACCGCATCATATTTTGCTTCGTATAGAGCCGGCCTTATATTATCTGCCATACCACCATCTACCGAAATATATTTTCGAACGTCCGGAATATCTTTCATAGAACCAGTTGTATATAAACTGATACCAGCATCACCTACAATCGATCTTCCCGGTTCGATCCATATTTCCGGCATAGGAATAGCCAGATTTTGAACAGATGCTTGAACTGCTTTTACGATTTCTTTTACATGGTAATCGTTCGGTAATGGCTCATCATCTTTCGTATAACGAATACCAAACCCACCACCAAAGTTCATTACTTCTGGGACAAATTGGTTCGATACTTGCCAGTCTTTTATTTTCTCAAATAATAAATCTACAGCCAAAACAAAGCTTTTTGGGTTGAATATTTGTGAACCGATATGAGAATGAAGTCCTTTTAGTTTGATATGGGGATGATGTATAATCCGTTCAAACGCTCTATCAGCCTGTCCGTTTTGTAGATTAAATCCGAATTTAGAATCTTCATTCCCAGTCATAATATATTGATGTGTTTCAGACTCAATCCCTGGCGTTACTCGAAGTAATACATCTATATTTTTATTTGCTCGCTGTAAAATTTCTTCTAATAATTCAATTTCATAGAAATTATCAATAATGATACAACCAATTTCATGGTCAACAGCCATTTGTAACTCTTGACGGCTTTTATTATTACCATGCATATGAATTTTGTCCATAGGGAATCCCGCTTTAATCGCGGTATATAGCTCTCCTTCTGATACTACATCCAAGCTTAAGCCTTCTTCCTCAATCACTTGTAAAATGGCGACGGAAGAAAATGCTTTGCTAGCATATGTTACTTGAGATGCAACGTTTAATTGTTTAAATGTATCAACAAAAACTCGACAGTTTTCTCGAATGATAGAGACATCATATACATAAAGTGGTGTTCCAAATTGTTCTGCTATGTCAACTACATCTAATTGTCCTACTTCTAAATGTCCTTTCTCATTTACTGAAAAAGGATGATTTCCTATCATCATCAAAATCCTCCAAACAATATACTTTTGAGCTGCAATAAATGTACCATATTGTCTGAAAAAACAAAAGAGATAATCATTTTGATTGTTGTCGGATCACATCTTTTGGCTGCACAATTTTAGGACGCTTTTGATCATATGGAACAGGAATTCTGAAAGTAAAATGTAATAATGCTTTTAAGTCGAATGGAATTAATGGCCAAAAATAAGGCGTATGAATTGTTTTTAACTGTACTAAAAAAAGTACACTAATTAAAAATCCAATCATGAACCCATGGACACCGAAAAAAATGGTAATAAACAATAAAAATGTTTTCATTAACTTATTCGCTACACTTAATTCATAACTAGGTGTTACATAAGAACCTACTGTACTAATCGCAACATACAAAATGACTTCCGGACTAAATAATCCTACATCAATGGCAATATCTCCAATTAATACAGCTGCAATTAATCCTAATGCTGTGGCTAATGGGGTCGGAGTATGAACAGCCGCCATGCGTAAAAACTCTACCCCTATATCTGCTAATATAATCTGAACGGGAACAGGAATAGTACCTTTTTCCTTAGGTCCAATAAATGACAATGCATCAGGTAATAATTCAGGTTCTAATACAAATAATAGCCATACGGGCAGTAAGTAAATCGACGCAATTACTGCCGCAATCCGAATCCATCTAGTAACTGTTCCAACTGTAGGTGTTTGACGATATTCCTCAGCGTGTTCTAAATGATCAAAAAAGGTCGTTGGTAAAATAATCACACTAGGAGATGTATCGACAATGAGCACGATATATCCTGATAATATATGATGGGCCGCGACATCAGGACGTTCCGTGTATCGAACTAATGGATATGGACTCCATTCGTAATCTACAAACAGTTCCTCTAATGCTTTATCAGCCATCACTAATGCATCAATATCAATTTCTTGTATTTTTTCTTTCACAATTTGAACATATTCATCATTTGCCACATCGTTTAAATAACTGACACAAACATCTGTCTTCGATCGTTTCCCGACATGAAACATCTCATTACGCAAGTTTTTATCCCTGATACGTCTTCGTATGAGCCCAGTACTTTCTACCACATTTTCTGTAAACCCATCACGTGATCCTCTAATTACCCTTTCTGTATCTGGTTCTTCTGGCTGTCTTCCTGGATAATGACGTACATCCACCATATAAGCATGACGTTCCCCATCGATAAAAACAACGATCAAACCTGCCAACAATTGATCCGTGATATCAGACAATTCTCTTTTTAAGTCTACTTGCTGATTCACAAGTCTATTTTGGATAATACTATCTACCTTATCCGTTTCCACTTCATTATCATTTGTATATAATAGCACTTTAAGAATCTCAACGATCGTTCCGTCATCGACTAATCCATTCACATAATAAAGCTGTATTTTCCGTTCCAAAACAACAATTTCACGAAAACCTAAGTCATAGGAAATTGTCGCACCAACCTCTTCCTTCATATATGCTTGGTTATCAGCTAATTGTTTTGATACAAATTTTAATTGTTTTTTAGTCGTCATATTGTCATGATCCTTTCACCAAAAAAAGCCATTGATATAGTGATCCAAATATTTTTCCAAAAACGATCGCTGTTAACAGAAATAATAAGTAATTTTCTAGCCCTACTCGTTTTGATAACAGTGGAAAGACTTGTAATATTTCAATTAAGGCAGCAGCTAACATTCCGTTAAATATACCTTGTAATCCACCCCAAAACAGTAATGTCATAACATGTTGATTCCACGTAATATATGTAAAAGATATAAAGGTACCAAACAAAGTTCCAAGCAATAAAGCTATACTGTAGATATGTATCATTTGCCAAGTCTTTGATAGTTGAATAAGTCTTGATATTATTCCCAACACTGTTAATAGAGCTATAAAGGCCCCCCCAATAATGACTCCACTCGAAAATCCAATTAAAATTTGCAATAAATTATAAACGATCGTCATCATTTAACTCATTTTCATAGTGGGCTATATAGTCGTCCACACTTCGTTTATATTGAAATAACTCTAATTCTAAGGGGCTAGGTTCTTCATTAAAACGTTTTTTAAACCAATGATTTAAAAACAATACCATGCCGACACCTAATCCAATTGAATAAGGAATTTGAATAATGAGTGGATATTTTTCATATGTACCTGTGAAAGTAAAATGTAGCTTTTGATGCACTTCTTGCATACTGACATCATAGTGAAAATTAACAATTGTCATTGCAGCACCTATGAAGAGCACCAACCATACGAAGCAAACGAATAAAATGGAGACTCGCTTTTTCATTGTCTTAATTTGAACAATTGTTTCAGTCGTTCCTAATATTTCAACCGTAATCTCTGGATCATACTCTTGGATAAAGCGAACGATGTGAAAACTATCTATAACAACATATTCTGCATCCTTTTTAGACACTTGATATAAAGGGATTGCTTGTAACTTTTCTAAACGCTGATCATTGATCGATACATGAGCAACATCTTTCAACGTAATTATTGTCTTCGAATGGACGGATATTTTTCTTCTTAAGCGAAGATAGAGTATTGCCATATCGAACATCCTTTCAGCTTGTGTTATCATTATTCTGTTACAAAATACATATATTATACAAAAAACACCTTAAATAGAGATTTAAGGTGTTTTTTGTATTCATTGATCCATTTGTTCTTTCATTTGTTCTAAAATTTTCTTTTCCAAACGTGAGACTTGAACTTGGGAAATACTTAATCGATCGGCTACTTCGGATTGGGTTTGATCTTTATAATATCGTAAATATACAATTAATCTTTCTCTTTCTGTCAAATGACTAATCGCCTCTTCTAATGATAATTTCTCGAACCAATGTTTTTCCTCATCTGCAATTTGATCTAGTAATGTAATTGGCTCCCCGCCATTTTCATACACTGTTTCATGTATAGATTGCGGATATTTAGCTGCCTCTTGAGCTTGTGATACGTCTTCAGGTGAGATGTTTAAGGATTCTGCAACTTCATAAACAGTCGGTGAACGGTTTAATTCTTTTGTTAACTCTTCTTTCTTTATCCGAACTTTATTACCTAATTCTTTTAATTTACGACTTACTTTAATCGTTCCGTCATCACGGATAAATCGTTGGATTTCCCCAATAATCATCGGTACAGCATACGTGGAAAAGCGAACTTCATAGGATAAATCAAATTTATCAATCGATTTAATTAAGCCTATGCTGCCGATTTGAAATAAGTCGTCGGGGTCATAACCGCGATTTAGAAACCGTTGGACAACTGACCATACTAGCCGTACATTTTTTTCGACTAACGTATTTCTTGCCAGCGTGTCCCCTTGCTGACTTTGTGCAATCAATCTTCGCACTTCTTCATTTGTTAACATTTTATTATCGTTACTACGCACATTTACATTCATATTTTTTCACCTAATGACAAACACTTTTAGTTGTAGTTAACTGTTTCCTCATCGTCACAGTTGTTCCTTCATTGATTGTCGATTGTACGTCTAACCCATCCATAAAACTTTCCATAATCGTAAAACCCATACCTGATCGTTCTAAATGAGGTTTTGAAGTATACAATGGTTCTTGTGCTTGATGAATATCTTCAATGCCTAGTCCTTCATCGATAATTGCCACTTCAAATGTAACATTGTCAATCAAACAACAAGTAATTGTAATGAAGTGATCTGGACTGCTGTTGTAACCGTGAATAATTGCATTTGTCACCGCTTCTGAGACAACTGTTTGAATTTCGGTTAATTCATCCATCGTTGGATCTAGTTGGCTAACAAACGCTCCAACTGTTGCACGAGCAAAAGCTTCATTTTGGCTCATACTTGAAAACGTTAATTCCATTTCATTTTTCACGACGCCACCCCCAAAGAAAGTAATGCAAACTGTTCATCTTCTTCTAGTCGAATGATTTTAAACATCCCCGACATTTCAAAAATTCTCTTTATTGCTGGATTCACAGAACAAACAACTAGTTCTCCACCTAATTGAATTATTTCTTTATAACGTCCTAGCAAAACACCAATTCCTGAACTATCCATAAAACTTACTTCTTCCAAATTTAAGATGACATGTTGAACGGTTCCTTCTCGTAACTTATTTTGCCATGCCTCTCTTAAAATGGTTGCTTCATGATGATCTAACTCACCACTTAAGCGAATGATTAAGACATTCTCTCGAATCGTAAAAAAAGTTGTTAAACTCATTTGTATTATCCTCCTATCTGTTCGTCATTACATACATTCAATAGAGAGAGAACAAATACCTTCATTTAGACAAAACTAGTAAATAATAGTTAAAATATGCTATTATTCACTGTATTTCGTAATATAAGCGATGGATCTTTTAAATAATGTCATATAATCTGCTTTGTTTATTTCCTTTTCAACATGTAAATCAGATTGGTGCACAATTTCATCGGCTTGTTTGATAATGAGCGTGCCGACTTTCTCGCCTTTTTTAATTGGCAATGTATCAAAGTCATCGTCTATTTGCACTTCGCTTTTCGATTGTTCGGGTTGTTTCTTTCCCTTTTCATGTAATAAACTAATTGGTTCACTCGTAACAACATTATATTGATCGTCTTTTGCATGAAGTAGTGTTAAATCTGCTACTTTCTCTCCCTTATCATATAATTTTTCAGGTTCATACTGATTAAATGCATAATCTATTAAATTCATTGTCATTGCATTACGTACTTTTGTGTTCTCCGCACCCATAACAACAGATACAACCCTCATATCATCCTTTTTAGCTGTAGCAGTTAAACAATACTTAGCCTCTGATGTATAACCGGTCTTTAAACCGTCGACATAAGGAGAGAAGTGCACTAATTTATTTGTATTTACTAACCAAAATTCATTTTCTTCGCCTTTTCGTAAATAGTCTTCATAAATGGATGTATATTCTACAATTTCTTCATATTTTAATAATTCCTTTGCAATCATTCCCATATCATAGGCAGTCGTATAATGATTTTTCGCTGGTAATCCTGATGCATTTTCAAAATGACTGTTTTCTAACTGTAACTGTTCCACCCTATCATTCATCAATTTCACAAATGCCTTTTCACTGCCAGCAATTCGCTCGGCTAGAGCTACACTAGCATCATTTCCAGATGCAACTGCAACCGCCTTTATTAAATCTTTTACTGTCATTACCTCACCCGCGGCTAAGAATACTTGCGAGCCACCCATAGATGCTGCATTTTCACTAATTGTTATTTCTTCTTCTAATGCAATGACTTCACTTTCTAATGCTTCCATTATTAATAATAGCGTCATTATCTTTGTCATACTAGCTGGTGGTAATTTTTCGTGAGCATTCTTTTCATATAATACTTTTCCACTGTCTCTTTCTAATAATAATGCTGCTTTTGCTTCCTCTGTTAGTTGCTTATTATCCTCTTCTTCGGCCATAACGGGAGATAAGCTAGTAATACTTAGAAAAAAACAAATTCCTATCATAATGGCTAATCGTTTCATTAGTTTCCCTCCAACGTTTCATATATACATAGGATGTCCAATTTCCGTTATTTTTATAACCTAGAATGATATGAAATATTGAAGTTGTACAATTACACATCGCTTTCATGCGATTGCCACCTGATCTGGTTCAAAGAATCTGCTTTCATGCGATTCATGTACTGTTTTTTCTATGTTGCAGTATATGTATTCTCTTCATACATTTCAAATGCTATAATATTTGTAAAAGGACAAAAAAACACACATCCGAATCTGAATGTGTGTAAACGAAAATGACTTATTCTAGTGTATCGATAATTAACTCTTTCTCTATCTGCTCATTTCCTAGTTTTATACTTCCTAATAAGTGTGTTGTAACATCTGAATTATCTTTCGTATTTGTATGGAGTGTAAAGAGTTTATCTCCTTTTTGTACTTGATCGCCTAGTTTTTTGTGTAATAGTATACCTACGCTTAGATCGATCGTTGATTCCTTTGTTTTTCTTCCCGCACCTAGCATTAATGCAGCTTTTCCAATGCGATCTGCAATCAATTGAGTAACATATCCAGATGTTTCGCTATGAACATCAATCTGGAACAATGCACGAGGTAACAAAGATGGATTATCTACAATATTTGCATCCCCACCTTGGGATTGAATAAACGTTTTAAACGTTGTAATCGCCTTACCATTATGTAAGTTTTCTTCAAGCATTTTACGGGCTTCTTCCATCGTTTCTGCCTTATTTGCTAAAACAACCATTTGGCTCCCTAATACTAACGATAATTCTGTTAAATCTTTTGGACCTTGTCCTTTCAATGTATCGATTGCCTCATTTACTTCTAGGGCATTTCCTACAGCTCTCCCCAACGGCTGATCCATATTAGAAATAACGGCTAATGTCTCTTTCCCGACACTTCTACCTATATCTACCATCGTTCTAGCTAGTAGTTTTGCCTCTTCCTCATTTTTCATAAATGCACCTGTACCTGTTTTTACATCCAAAACAATCGCATCTGCTCCAGATGCAATTTTCTTACTCATGATCGAGCTTGCAATAAGAGGTATAGAATTTACTGTAGCTGTTACATCCCTGAGACTATACATTTTTTTATCAGCTGGTACAAGATGTTCTGATTGACCAATGACTGCCAGATGATGATCATTTACGAGTTCAACAAACTCATTGTTTGTAATTTCAATATGAAAACCAGCAATCGATTCTAACTTATCAATTGTTCCACCTGTATGTCCCAAACCTCGACCACTCATTTTTGCTACATGTACTCCTACAGATGCGACTAACGGTGCTAAGATCAATGTTGTCGTATCTCCCACCCCGCCTGTAGAATGTTTGTCTACTTTAATACCTTGAATTTTAGATAAATCGACCGTATCTCCTGATTGAACCATGGCCATGGTAAGTATTGCACTCTCTTCAATAGTCATTCCTTGAAAATAAATTGCCATAAACAGTGCACTCATTTGATAATCTGGGATCGCTCCATTTGTATAACCTTCAACTAAAAATTTTATTTCATCTTCTGTTAGAGTTTGTCCATTTCGTTTCTTTTCGATGACATCGTACATTCGCACTTTCCATCACCTGCTTTATTTTAATTGTTGTAAAAAGCTTGTCCCAAATGGAGGAGGTGTCACAGCAAAGTTTTCAGCAATTGTTGCTCCAACATCAGCAAAGGTATTGCGCTTTTCTAAGGCTTTTCCCCCATCCATACCTTTATGATAAGCGATGAGTGGAACAAATTCTCTTGTATGATCTGTCCCATGATGTGTTGGGTCATTTCCATGATCTGCTGTTAAAAGAAGCAAGTCGTTTGGTTGTAATAACGAGAGTACTTCTTCTAATTCTTCATCAAAAAGTTCAAGTGCTTCACCATATCCTTGTGGATTTCGACGATGACCATAAATTGCATCGAAATCAACTAAATTTAAAAAGCATAAACCATGAAATGACTGATTCATCGTTTCTTTTAGCTTCACCATGCCATCAGAATTACTAATCGTTCGTTTCGATTGGGTAATTCCTTCCCCATCAAAAATATCATTGATTTTTCCCAATCCAATCACATCTAATTCAGCTTTTTTTAGTTCATCCAACACAGTTCGAGCAAATGGCTTCAATGCATAATCATGCCGATTTGTTGTTCGTTCGAAACTACCTACATTACCTATAAACGGACGAGCAATAACTCGTCCAACAAGATATCGTTCATCTAATGTCAACTCACGGCACACCTTACAAATACGGTACAGCTCATCCAAAGGAACAACTTCTTCATGTGCAGCAATCTGCAATACGGAGTCAGCTGATGTATAAACGATAATTCCACCTGATTCCATCTGTTCTTTTCCTAATTCTTTAATGATTTCAGTCCCAGAAGCGGGCTTATTACCTAACACTTTTCTGCCTGTACGTTTTTCTATTTCATCAATTAAATTATCTGGAAATCCATTCGGGAATGTTTGAAATGGTTGATCAATTTGTAATCCCATCAACTCCCAATGTCCAGTCATTGTATCTTTTCCAACAGAGGCTTCTTGCATCTTTGTGTAATGACCTTTAGGGTATGGGACTGATTGTATCCCTTCTATATCATTAATATTTCCAAGTCCTAACATTTCCATCTGTGGCATATGTAAACCATTAAGCTCTTTTGCTATATTGCCCAATGTGTTGGCACCAATATCATTATACAATGCCGCGTCAGGTGCTTCTCCGATGCCTACTGAATCTAGTACGACTAAAAAAATTCGTTCAAATGTAACCATATAGCTCAACCTTTCATGTTCAAATTATTTATGCTCTTGGATGAAACTGGTCATACATATCTTTTAAGCGTGTTTTGGTTATATGTGTATAAATTTGCGTTGTTGATATATCTGAATGACCTAACATTTCTTGGACAGCCCGTAAGTCTGCTCCATTTTCTAGTAAATGCGTTGCAAAGGAATGACGTAACGTATGTGGGGTAATTTCTTTTGTTAAACCCGCTTCTAATGTAACAGCTTTAATTATTTTCCAAAAGCCTTGTCTGGACAAAGAACGTCCGTGATGGTTCACAAATAATACTGTTTCCGTATTATTTTTCTTAATTAATAGATTACGTGCATGCTGTAAATAATCTTCTAATGCTATTTTTGCCATATCACCTAATGGTATGATTCGTTCTTTATTTCCTTTTCCTAAACATCGGACAAAGCCCATTGTAAGATGAAGATCGCTAACCTTTAGAGTAACTAACTCTGTTACTCGTAATCCAGTAGCATATAATAATTCTAGCATTGCTTTATTACGAAGTGCTAATGGTGTTCGTTCTTTGATATCTAATAATTTGTCTACCTCTTCAGACGAAATGATCGAAGGTAATAACCGTTCAGGTTTCGGTGTTTCTATATACATACTTGCATCATGCTGAACTAGCTGATCACGGATTAGAAATTGATGAAACGATCTAATAGATGATATTGTTCTAGAAATAGTTGCTGTTGATTTACCAGATTCTTTTATTACATGTAAAAATGCGACAATATCGTATCGTTGAACATCAAGCCATTTGTTAAATTCTTTCTCCTTGATCAAATATTGCATATACTTTTGTAAATCTCTTCGATAAGAAATCAATGTATTCTCGGCTAATCCACGTTCTATTCGTAAATGATGTAAAAAATCTTCGAGTGCATCCTGCATATTTATTCTCCTAATTGAAAAATAGATGTAAACGGTCGATTATTCTCTCTTGTTCACCGAATACTTTTACTGCCGGTCCTTCTGGCTGGTCATATCGATGAAATTGTTCATATTCTTCGTGCATCGCTCGCAATCCAAAATAAAAGATACAAGTGCAACCAATGAAGATAATCGTGATTTTACATGTTCTCCATATCATATACTTCATATTTTTCGCCCACTTTCTAAACATAGACTGTATTAGAAAGATATGCCAAAAACATGAAATTATATACATCTATTTTACATGAATCTTTTAAACTTTCCTACCAAAGAATTAAATTTGATCTAAAAGGTAGATAAAAGGTAAAAATAGACTCCCTTTTATCAAGGGAGTCTATGATGGAGTTTTTCATTAATTTACTTTTATTTTAGATTTTTGGCATTGTTTACAAATTCCATGGAAAGTTAATCGGTGATCTTTCACATCAAAACCCCAATCATCTTCAACTATTTTTTCAACATCACCTAATAAGTCCTCAATAATTTCTTCTACAGAACCGCATTCCATACAAACAAGATGATGATGAAAATGATCTACTCCTTCTTTACGTAAATCATAACGAGAGACACCATCTCCAAAGTTAATTTTATCTACAATTGATAATTCCGACAATAATTCTAACGTACGATAAACGGTAGCTAACCCAATGTCAGGAGCTTTATCTTTCACTAATAAAAAGATTTCCTCCGCACTAAGATGGTCTGACTCTCTTTCTAATAATACTGTCAAAGTCGCTTCTCGTTGTGGGGTTAGTTTATAACCTTTAGAATGTAGTTCTTTTTTTATTCGTTCAATTCGCTGCTTCATGGGATACCCCTCCATCTTCTCTTTAATTATAGGCAGACATGAAACAGCTGTCAAAAATAATCATCTAATAATGAGTGTTATTATTAGATAATACTCATTATTACATAAAAACTCGTTTTTAACAGCGCTTTAAATGCTTCGTTTGCTACAAATGTTTCAATAAGTGAACTGCCTAGTGCACATATAAGAAGAATTATAAATAGATAACTATATCGTAAAAAAGGCTTACCAAGTGAAAGTGTAACAGATTTACCAAATAATTTGTAGCATAATGTTAATGAAAATATCATAGAGAGACTACTTGCTATAATATAAACAGGAATAATAACCATGTTTTGTGGTGCAATGGATAATGTCGCTAATAATAATCCTTTCGTACCTAGCTGATTCACCATAAAGCCAACTGAAAATCCAATCACTATCCCTTTTATAAACAATAGCATCCAAACAGCTGGTATGCCAATAATTGTAATGCCTAATAAAAAGAATAAACATAAATACTTTACATGAAAAAAGAAGCTACGTTTTAAAATATCCATACTATGAACCGCTTCTTCAGTATTTAGTTGCATAAAATAACGATCCACATGAAAAAATAAATCTTGTTTTTGAATGAATGTCATACTGTTCACAATAATTGCACCAAATATAATACCTGTAACCAAAAGGATAACCATAAAAAGGTAGATCATTATATGTTCTTTAACATGACTCCATACACTGCTTTTTTGTATGTACATTGTAATCCTCCATCTATTAAAATTATTGTCTTTAATAGATATGAGAGATTAACAAGATTCATTACTTTTTATTTTTTATGACTTGATACTTTTCCGTATTTACCTCCACCACCAGCTTGTACTTGCTGTGTTCCTTCGCGGTTTTCTATAATCATTTTCGCCAATCCTTGTGGAACAACTTGTTGTAATCCTTCCATTGGGACATGATGAATAATGTTCATCTCTGTATCAAATTGATCTAGTAACTTGTTATATGTTTTTGGTCCTAAGCCAGGTAAATATTCTAAGGGAACTTGATAATAATAGGGCGGTCGAGCGTCTATTATCGTTTCGTTATTTGCTAACTCCTTTATTCGATCATACACTCCGTTAATAATTTTTGTTGCATTGCAATTCGGGCATCGCCTTGTTTTATATGCAACCTGTTCAAAACACTTCTGGCAAACCGTCGTATAATACTTGCCTAATTTAGGATTCATCCCATAATTAGCGATAATTGCTCGCCCACCATCCTGGTGTAATGCGCGCCTTAATTCAATAAACGAAGGTGCTTGTAAACGTATTTGTTGATATTCGCGTCCGATCTTAGCCAACGAGTGACTGTCGGAATTAGTAACAAACGTAAATCCATGAAGTTCTTTTATTTGATCTGCCATAGTCGAGTCCGAACTAAGCCCTAGCTCAATTGCGTCAATTAATTTCGGATCAAACACTTCTGTTAAAGAAGTTTCTACTCCTTTTCCGTACGTACTCTTAAATGGTGTAAAAACATGAGCCGGAATAAATAAGCCGTCTAATTCCTTCACTTTATTTTGTAAATCTGTTGCGCTCCCATAATATCGTTGGGAACTTAATGTGACATTTTTCATTTTACCAATTAACCATTGTGTAAACAATTTAATAGAAGCAAGTGTTGGAAAGTAACAAAGAACATGAACCGGTCCCTTACAATGTTCATCATACACTTCGATTTCAGATCCCAAGATTAAGGTAACATCTTCAAAAGCAATTCCTCCATTTGGTATTTCTTGAGCCATATTTTCTTGTAGTAACAGTTCGATTTCTGCTTGTACTGCTGGAGCATGGCAATCAATAACGCCGATCATATCAATCCCTTTTCTGCGACTAGCTTCTTTTAAAACATTCGTTAATGTTAAGTTTTTAGAAGCAGTAATTTTCACTGGTCCATCGTATATATCCCTTCCGATATGAATATGTAAATCGGCAAAATAATTCGTCAACATTCCTTCATCATCCTCATATTTCTTAAGTATAATAAAGCATAAGCAGTTTTCGCGTCATATATTTCTTGATTTACTACACATTGCTCTGCTTCTTCTAACGTTAAGTATCGAACTTCGACAAACTCATCTTCATCTAATGCAACCGGCTCTTTTAAACAAATTAACCGATCTGTGTAATAGAGATGGATTAATTCATCAGCAAATCCTGGAGATGTATAAAAAGAAGTGATATATGTCAAAGATTCCGTTGTATATCCCGTTTCTTCTTCTAGTTCGCGTCTTGCAGTCTTCTCAGCCGCTTCATTCGGTTCCATTTTACCCGCTGGTAATTCAAGTAAGGATCGTTCAAGAGGTTTTCGATATTGCTCAACAAAAACAATTCTGTCATCTGCAGTAAGCGCAATTACAGCAACTGCTCCTGGATGTTTTACAATCTCCCGTTTCGATTCTTTTCCATTAGGCAATAACACATCATCTACCTGAAGGGAAATCACCTTCCCTTTAAAAACCCTTTTTGTTTGAATCGTTTTTTCCTCAAATTTTTTCATCTGTTTCTCCTTATTGAATCAATTTCATTATGACAATAATTAGCCACACCGAAATAGTATGCTGTAAACTCGATTTATGAATTTGATTATATTATGAACTCTTTTATTTATTTTAACATATTTTCTCCATTTTAGTTGTGACTTAAATCATTGCATCTTACAATGAAAGGACAAAGTTGAGAAATGGAGTGAGATATATGAGTTTACATACGATCGGAAAGTCAACGATACAAATTCCAACTCTAACCTTAGGATGTATGTCGTTAGGTACAAATGAAAAAACTGCGATCCAAATAATCTCTAAAGCATTAGACCAAGGAATGATCCATATAGACACGGCAGATTTATATGATTTTGGTAAAAACGAATCTATAATCGGCCATTTTTTAAAACATCATCGTGAGCAAGTCATCCTTACAACTAAAGTTGGCAATCACTTTAATTCTAAGACAAGAGACTGGTTTTGGGATCCTTCTAAACGACATATCACATCTGCTGTTCACGATAGTCTAGCCCGCTTACAAACAGATTATATTGACCTATATTTATTACATGGTGGTACAGTTGATGATCCTATTGAAGACTCAATCGAGGCATTTGAGCAATTGAAACAAGCCGGTACTATTCGTGCATATGGTATCTCCTCGATTCGGCCAAATGT
>JAPFCO010000204.1 GCA_026169505.1 Pseudogracilibacillus sp. | reverse complement strand
TAACAGATGGACAACGAATTATGATTCCAGCTATTTTTGAACATATTGAAAAGGCTGGTGTCCATTCAGGTGACAGCATGGCGGTTACTCCACCAGTAACATTATCTGCATCGATGAAAAAGCAAATTGTGTCATATGCTGAACGCGTAGCACAAGGCATGGATTTTAAAGGTATCTTTAATATTCAATTCGTTATTTATGAAGATGTTTTATATGTGCTTGAGGTGAACCCAAGGGCATCAAGAACAGTACCAGTCATTAGTAAAGTCACATCAGTCGATATGATTGAACTTGCGACAGGAACTTTGTTAGGTAAGACATTGGCAACAGACCAAAAAGTATTACCAGAGAATGACTTTTATACGGTAAAAGCACCTGTATTCTCATCGACAAAACTTCCGGGAGTAGATCCAGTACTTGTGCCAGAAATGAAATCGACAGGAGAAGTCATTGCAATTTCTCCAACATTTACAGGTAGCTTAACGAAAGCATTCATCTGGAACGAACAATTACAACAAGCTTGGCTACAAGAAGCGAAAGAAGTGTACGTTGCAATTGATCATCAACCGATGATAAGTGAATTAACGGATCAATTCGCGAAAATAGGAATTACGGTCAAGACATTTACGGAAGAAACGTCATTCCAAGCGATCGAGGAATGGATGAAAACGGATGAAGCATTTGCTGTGCTTAGTACGGAAAAAAGCAGTGCGATTCGTGAACGTGCTCAAGAGTTCAATTTAATTGTTATGTCTGCGGAAGAAACAGCAGTCGCTTGTGCATCTATGTCAACGGAACAATTGGCAGTAAATGTCGTGCAACAATTACAAACAACATATCAAAAGGAAGTAGTATTACAATGAGTAATCCCATGGCGGTGCATAATATGAAGAGTAAGTTACAAGGTAAAGATTTTCTCCGGGTTGGAGATTTTACAAAAGAAGATTTAATGGATTTCATTCATTTAGCAATAAACTTAAAAAACAAACAAAAGATGGGGGAGCCACATCGTTATTTAGAAGGTAAAACGTTAGCGATGATATTTGAAAAGTCTTCCACAAGAACACGTGTCTCATTTGAAACAGGTATGTACCAACTCGGTGGGACGGCTCAGTTTTTAAGTAGTAGTGATATGCAACTAGGAAATGGTGAAACAGTTGCCGATACAGCTAGAGTTCTTTCGCGGTATGTAGATGCTATTATGATCCGAACATTCGGTCATGAGATTGTAGAAGAAGTTGCAGATAATGCATCCATACCAGTCATTAATGGTTTAACGGATGATGCTCATCCATGTCAGGTATTAGCTGATTTAATGACAATCTATGAAGAAAAGGGTTCATTTGATGGATTGAAGTTGGCCTACGTTGGCGACGGTAATAATATGTCACAGTCATTAATAATTGGTTGTGCTTTGATGGGGATGGATTGTCATGTTGCTGTTCCTAAAGGATATGAAGTAAAACAAACTATGATTGATCAAGCGAAACAAGTAGCCACACAGACTGGTGCTGAAATTATTCAAACACATGATCCAAAAGAAGCGGTGAAAGATGCTGACATTATTTATACAGACGTATGGACGAGTATGGGATTCGAGGCTGAGCAAGAAGTTCGGATGAAAGCATTCTCGGGTTTCCAAGTAAACGAAGAGCTTATCAAAGGTGCAAAAGATGACTTTCTGTTCATGCATTGTCTTCCAGCAAAACGTGAAGTGGAAGTAACATCAGCTGTCCTTGATGGAGAAAACTCTGTTGTATTTGATCAAGCGGAAAACCGTCTCCACGCACAAAAAGCGGTTCTCGTTTCGATTGTATAAACATACAAAACACACACTTATTCGCATAGTGTGTGTTTTGTAGTTGTGGGGGGAAGCTATGATATTCGCACTATCGTCATATTAAACGACAGCGATTAACTGGGATATATGAGTGATTAAAAGTTAAGATGAGCAATTAATTGGAAAATATGAGCGATTAAAAGTCCGTATGAGCGAATAATCTAAATGAATATGGAAAAGGGGTCATCCTATCACTACGTGTGATAGGATGATAGTAATCTTATATTAAGTATAAACATTGTGCGAATAGCGACCGTAATGGTGATGGAGAAGGCTTTTATATTTAGTTTGTTAATGGGGGAAGAGAAATGACTAAGATGTTAATCGAAGTAATTGGCTTAAGTATTGATGATGTCATTCAGGCGGAAAAAGGTGGTGCAGATCGAGTAGAGCTATGCCAAAGTATTGTGGAAGATGGATTGACGCCGAGTTATGGACTTGTAAAATCGGCAGTTGAAATTGCAAGAATTCCAATTAATGTGATGATCAGGCCACATAATAAGTCATTTGTTTATACTCCGAATGATGTGAAATTAATGGTAGAAGATATTCGGATGATTCGTGAATTAGGTGCAAATGGCATTGTGCTTGGAGCCCTTACTGAAGAAGGCCTCGTAGATGAAGCTGTTTTAGAACAATTGCTATATGAGGCAGAAGGTCTTCAAGTTACGTTTCATCGGGCATTTGATATGGCAAGTGATCAGCAAGAAGCATTAGACACGATTTTAAAATATGAAGAAATTACGACGATTTTAACATCTGGTGGTGGAAGGTCAGCATTTGATTATGCATCTAGTTTGAAAAAACTTATTGATCAAACTAAAGGGACCCATCTGACAATAATGCCGGGTAGTGGTTTACGAGTGGAAGGATTAGAAGCGTTTTATCAAGAAGTTCAAGCAGAAGCTCTTCATTTTGGGACAGGGGTTCGTGTTGATTGTCATTATGAACATGATATCTCCGCGCCACAAATCGAACGTGTACGTCAAGCAACAAAGGGTATGATATAAAAACGGATCAATTATAAGGAGGAATCATCATGATAGATACACCAGCTTTAATGTTAGATTTAGAACAATTAGATAAAAACATTCAGGACATCATTCAATTTTCAAAGGAACATCATGTTGCGTATCGACCACATATAAAAACCCATAAAAGTACAGAAATTGCAAAGCGACAAATGAATTTCGGTGCGATTGGAATAACAGTCGCAACCGTTGGGGAAGCCGAAGTAATGGCTGATGCTGGCATCGAAAGTATTTTAATTGCTTATCCAGTCGTATTGGAAGTGAAACTGGCACGAATTTTATCATTGTTAGATAAAACATCGATCATCGTTACAGTTGATTCACAAGAACAAGCATCTATTTTAAATGACTATTTTGGAAAATATCATCAGAACTTAACGGTTTGGATAAAGGTGAATACTGGTTTAAATCGTTGTGGTGTAGAGCCAAATCAAGAAGTGTTAGACTTAGCAAAACATATTCAAACGTTAACGGCACTTTCGTTAACAGGAATATTCACACATGCAGGTCATTCTTATGCTGCAACATCTGAAACGGAGGTAAAAGAAATTGCCTTATATGAAGCAGAAGCAGTTGTTGTAAGTGCGACACTATGTGAAGAGGCAGGAATTGAAATACCCCATCGAAGTATTGGCTC
>JAPFCO010000329.1 GCA_026169505.1 Pseudogracilibacillus sp. | reverse complement strand
GCTGGAGGTGCTGGCGCAGGCTATTTTGCTTCCCTCGTTAAAGATGAACCACTTAGAGATTATGATGAAATGCAACGTGATATTTATAATTATGAAGAAACATCAAAACTCTACTTTGCCGGTGAAAAATATATAGGAGATATTCGAGCCGACTTACATCGCGAAGAAGTTGCCTTAGATGACATTTCTCCAACACTGATAAATGCTGTTATTGCTACAGAAGACGATTTATTCTATGAACATAATGGAATCGTGCCAAAAGCAATTATTCGTGCAGTCTATCAAGATTTTTCCGGTTCTGATACAAGGACAGGAGGTAGTACGTTAACACAGCAATTAATTAAGAATCAAATTTTAACGAATGAAGTTTCATTTGATCGAAAAGCGAAGGAAATTTTACTTGCGATGCGATTGGAGAACTTCTTTGAAAAAGATGAAATTATGGAAGCTTATTTAAATATTGTTCCTTATGGAAGAGATGCTTCGGGTCAAAATATTGCCGGAATTCAAACAGCAGCAAAAGGAATATTTGGAGTTGATACCGATGAATTAACTCTTCCACAAGCGGCTTTCTTAGCAGGTGTCCCTCAGAATCCATATGCTTACACGCCTTTTCTATCGAATGGAGATATAAAAGACGAAGAAGATTTAGCATTGGGAATTTCAAGAATGCATACAGTCTTAAAACGAATGTATCAAAATGATTTTATTACAGAAGAAGAATATAACGAAGCAATCGAATATAATATTACGGAAGATTTGGCGGAAAGAGCTCCTTCTTCGATCGATCAATATCCGGCTATCGTCATTGAATTAGAAAAAAGAGCAAAAGAAGTACTTTTAGAACAACTTGCGGAAGATGATGGTTATGAACTGGAAGAAATTAATTCGAATGAAGAATTGAAAGAGCAATATGAAATGTTAGCAGATCGTGCACTACGTATGAACGGATATAACATTCATTCTACAATTGATAAAGAGATGTATGACACGATGGATAAAGTAGTAAAAGAATATCCTTATTATGGTCCAGATAAGACATTTACGAAAGAAGGAAATGACGAGCCTACAACAGAGCAATTCGAAACAGGTGCAGTTTTAATCGAAAACGATACGAGAAAAATCTTAGCATTCTCACCAGGTAGAGATTACAGTGCAACAGACCGAGCAGTTGACCATGCGTTTGATGCCGATCGATCCCCTGGTAGTACGATTAAACCTTTACTCGTTTATGGGCCGGCGATGGACATGGGTGCTATTCAACCTGGTTCTGTCTTTGCTGATATAGAAATAGAAGGAACATATAAACCAAATAACGCAGCAGGGGTGTTTTATGGACTAGTTTCGGCTAGAGAAGGTCTTGCAAAATCTCATAACGTAACTACTGTGAAAGTATATCAAGAGATTGTTCATGAAAATCCTGCGAAAAATTATTTAATGAAAATGGGATACAAACCCGAAAACCTTAATGCCGACCGACAAGAAGCACCATCATTAGCTCTAGGTTCGACAGAAGTATCCGTTGAAAATAACGTCAATGCTTTTGCTACATTTGGAAACGACGGGGTCTATGAAGACTCCTATATGATTGAAAAGATAACAGACTCTGATGGTGAAATAGTATATGAGCATGAAGAAGATCCGGTTGATGTCTTTTCAGAGCAAACGGCATATTTAACCGTTGATATGATGCGCGACGTATTAACGGAAGGAACTGCTACATATGTTCCTTCCAAATTAAATCATAGTGGTGTTGACTGGGCTGGGAAAACCGGTACATCACAAGATCACCATGATTCATGGTTTATTGCCACCAATCCAAATGTTACTTTTGGTACGTGGATGGGATATGATACACCTAGTTCTATTAATTGTATTGGATGTTCTTTAAGTTATTCTCAACAAAACCAGCATTTATGGGCTGATCTTATCAACGCACTTACTGAGGTAGACCAAGAATTAATGGCACCTTCTGAAGATTTCCAACAACCAGACAATATTGTTAGCCGTGATTATTGTGCTACGTCTGGAATGGCTGCATCTGAGTTATGTGCCAAAGTTGGTTTAGTAAAATCTGATATTTATAATGCGAAGTATACACCTGATAAAACAGATGATAGTTTAGTAGGTAGTAATATGGCTCTTGTGACCGTAGATGGAAAGCAAGTTGTTGCTAGTTCGAAAACACCATCTGAATTTACATCAAGTGGGTCTGGTGGGGTTTCATTTAATCCAGCGTTTTTAGAACGAATGGGCTACGATAAATTAAATGATTTATCTGTACTCATTCCTCGTGCAAATCCAGATGCATGGGCTAAAATTGGTTTGAAGGGTGGTTCCAGTACCTCGGGGGCAATAAGTGAAGATGATGATAGCAAACCTTCAGCACCTGGATCTGTTCAAGCATCTAAAGATACTATCTCTTGGTCAGGAGCCAATGGCGACTTAATTGTTGGTTATCGTATTTATCAGTCTGGTGGCGATAAACTAATAGGCCACACAACAGATACTAGTTATGCAACACCTAAAAGTGATGGAGAATATTTTGTTCGCGCTGTTAATTATTTTGGCACAGAGTCAGACTCATCTAAAAAAGTAACAGTCAAAACATCAAATAATAAAGATAAAGATAAAAATAAAGAGAAGGACAAGGACAAGAAAAAGGATAAGAAGAAAGAGAAAGACAAGAATAAAGACGACAACAAAGACAGTGATAAGAAAGATAAGGATCAAAAGGATAAGAAAGAGAAAGAAAAAAAGTCGGAAGATGATCCAAAAGATGATTCCGAAGATGATTCACAGGATAAGAAGAAAAAAAATGAAAAAGATGATAAGAAGGAATAGTTCTTACATTTAATCAATTTCATCTTACAATTTTATCGCCACATCTCTACATGATGTAACATTCTTAACTCCATATTGTAGTGGCGTGACAGTTCTTTGTAATGATGACATTAATTTACATCATTAAAACAAACCCAGATCTACGAAAAATAGATCTGGGTTTGTTATATTCAACATACAATTATTGATTCATTTTTTAAACGATTTAGCAACTTCTACATCGTCAAATGCATATTCTATTGTTCCGATAATTTGCGTCTTTTCATGTCCTTTACCTGCAATAAGGATAATGTCGCCCGCTTCAGCATCACTAATAGCAGTTTTAATTGCCTCTCTCCGGTCAGCGATACAATCAACTTCTTTCGTCATACCTTCCGTAATATCTTCTATAATCACTTGAGGGTCCTCTGTTCTCGGATTATCTGAAGTAACAATTATTTTATCGCTATACTTCTCCGCTATTTTTCCCATCACAGGTCTTTTAGATGTATCCCTATCTCCACCACATCCAAATACTGTAATTAACTGATTGTTTTTTATATACACAAGCGTTTTTAAGGCATTTTCAAGTGCGTCAGGAGTATGAGCGAAATCAACCACAATTACTTTATTATCAATAACAATTCTTTCCATACGACCATCAATACCCGTAAAGGACTCAACATACGACTTAATCTCATGTAAACTTAGACCCTCTAATCTTGCTACTGCAACCGCAGCTAACAAGTTAGATATATTGAACTCCCCTATCAGAGGACTTGTTATACGAACTGTTTCATGATGATGTGTAACATCGAATCGTGTATATTTTTCATTTAATTCAATATTCGAAGCATGGAAATCTGCTGCTCGTGATTCACCATAAGAAACAACCTTTCCACGACACAACTTACTAAGTTCATTAAAATAAGAAGAATCTTTATTTAAAATACAATAATCATCTTGATTTGCATCCATAAACAAT
>JAPFCO010000196.1 GCA_026169505.1 Pseudogracilibacillus sp. | reverse complement strand
ATTCATGATCATACTAGGTCTATTTACCAATTATGTAGGTTTTTTACAAACATCATTGAACTTAAATCCAGAAATGACTATAGCATTTGCACATGGAAGTTATAATATAGCAAATACGATTATTCAATTTCCATTTATTGGAGTCTTAGCATGGATAGTAACTAAGATTATTCCTGGAGAAGATGTTACAATTGAGTATAAAGCAAAACATTTAGATCCAATTTTCATCCAACAATCTTCTACAATTGCTTTATCACAAGCGAAAGCTGAAGTACTTCGTATGGGTGATTATTGTGTACAAGGATTGGAAGAAACAAGTACTTTTGTAATGACTTTACAAGGTAAAAATGCTGAAACTGCTAGACAGATTGAAGGTGCATTAAACAATTTAGATCGAGAAATAACGGATTACTTAGTGAGTATATCTACTGGAACTCTTTCAGAAGCTGATGGAGCTTTACACACATCTTTAATGGATTCTGTTCGTGACATTGAACGGATTGGTGATCATTTTGAAAATGTGATTGAACTAATTGAATATAAAATTACGAATAAAATTAATCTAACGGAACATGCTCATGAAGATTTACAGGAGATGTTTGACTTAACTATTCTAACTGTAGAACAGGCTATGAAAGCATTTGAGTTAATGGATAGAGAAGAAGCTTTAGTTGTGTTACAAAAAGAAGAACAAATCGATAAAATGGAAAGAAACTTCCGTAAAAAACACATTATCCGTATGAACGAAGCTTTATGTACAGGATCTGCTGGGATTGTTTTTGTAGATATCATTAGTAATTTAGAAAGAATCGGAGACCACGCGGTGAACATTGCAGAAGAAGTTTTAAGTGAATAAATAAGGAATAATAATAGGTGTTATTCTTTTTACATTGCAAAATGAAATGCTAACAGCACAAACTAGTTTTGTTTGTGCTGTTTATATTATGGAGCTGAATCCATGCATTATTGAAAAAAAGTAGCAAAGTAAAAAGCGCAATATATCACGTGAAATAAACACTTTAATGACTATTTGATCATGGAATTTTTCATCTAAAACACAATTAATAATTTTGAATTAATGCGAGTTAAGAAAATAAAACTAAATAGTTATTGACAAATTAATATATACATGGTAAATTATATCTTGTCGTCAAAATTAATCGCATGTTCAAGTCATCGTTATACATCGGTATGAAATCTTCATCTGAAGCTTTTATTGGACAAACAATTTGTTTTTATCTTATAATATCAAATGTATTACATAATTTATTCCACAGTAGCTCAGTGGTAGAGCAAACTTTTTGAAGAAAAGTTCTGCGAGGAGTCTGTTTCACACGACGAGCTATCAAATATATCGCACGATATAAATAGTGTCATCAATTAATATTATTCCACAGTAGCTCAGTGGTAGAGCAATCGGCTGTTAACCGATCGGTCGTAGGTTCGAACCCTACCTGTGGAGCCATATGGCGGCGTAGCTCAGCTGGCGAGAGCGTTCGGTTCATACCCGAAAGGTCGTGGGTTCGATCCCCTCCGCCGCTAT
The DNA here is from genome assembly GCA_026169505.1 of Pseudogracilibacillus sp. Lineage (GTDB taxonomy): Bacteria > Bacillota > Bacilli > Bacillales > Amphibacillaceae > Pseudogracilibacillus. The sequence continues at coordinate 4,400 of JAPFCO010000196.1, read as the reverse complement.
TTATCTGGACCCTTAGCTCAGTTGGTTAGAGCTATCGGCTCATAACCGATCGGTCGCAGGTTCGAATCCTGCAGGGTCCATTTTTAATTTCATACTACTCGGAGGAATACCCAAGTCCGGCTGAAGGGATTGGTCTTGAAAACCAACAGGGGTGTCAAAGCCCGCGGGGGTTCGAATCCCTCTTCCTCCTCCATTTAATGATGGCTCGATAGCTCAGTCGGTAGAGCAAAGGACTGAAAATCCTTGTGTCGGCGGTTCGATTCCGTCTCGAGCCATTAAAAAACAAGCAAATGGCTTGTTTTTTTAATTTAATGCATAGTAATAGAGTGCGAAATGGTTGCATGTATTTGGAAGCTTTGATAACCTTTACATGTAAGAGAATTTTAAATATTGAAGGAGCGATTACAAATGGCTAAATTTGAACTACCTGAATTACCATATGCATATGATGCATTAGAACCAACAATCGACAAAGAGACGATGAACATACACCATACGAAGCACCACAACACGTACGTTACAAATCTGAATGCTGCTTTAGAAAATCATGCTGATCTTCAAAGTAAATCTATTGAAGAACTGATTAGTGATTTAGATGCAATACCAGAAGATATCCGTACTGCAGTGCGAAACAATGGTGGGGGACATGCAAACCATAGCTTATTTTGGAAAACATTTTCTGCAAATGGTGGCGGCGAGCCGACAGGTGAGTTAGCTGAAAAAATTAATGATAAATTTGGTAGCTTCGATGCGTTCAAAGAAACATTTGAAAAAGCTGCTGCAACAAGATTTGGCTCAGGTTGGGCTTGGTTAATTTTAGATAACGGTAATATCGAAGTTACAAGCACACCAAACCAAGATAGCCCTATTATGGAAGGTAAGACTCCTTTATTAGGTTTAGACGTATGGGAGCATGCTTACTATTTAAAATATCAAAACAGACGTCCTGAGTATGCGAAAGCGTTCTGGGATAAAGTAAACTGGGATGAAGTAACAAAAAATTACAACGAAGCAAAGTAAATATAATATAATCCAAAAACACAAGGTGTGACGCCTTGTGTTTTTTTGTTGTTCTTTCTTACATAACTCTTTTAATATGGCTCACAATATTATTATTAAAGGAGTTTTGAGATATGAAGAAATGGATGACAGCATCATTTTATGAGAAAATACAAGATCGTGATTTGACTTTATTGATCCTTATTGGAGGGCTTTATGCTTTAGGTATTTTCTTATCAAATACATTTGTTAATGTTTATTTATGGAGACAAACAAATGATTATCTTACAATTGCTACATACAATTTAGCTGTATTTGTCTTTCAACCTTTAACGTTTATTGTTGCAGGGAAGTTAGCCAAGAAAATAGACAGGGTGATCGTTCTTCGTTTAGGGGTGACGTTCTTATCTTTGTTTTTTTTAACAGTGTTATTTCTCGGTCAACAAGCAGCTTATTTTAATATGTTATTAGGATGTTTATTAGGTATTGGCTATGGTTTTTATTGGTTAGCATTTAATGTACTTACATTTGAAATTACTGAGCCAGACACCCGGGACTTTTTTAATGGGTTTATGGGGGTTTTAGAATCTTTCGGGGGAATGGTTGCGCCTGTCATTGCAGGAGCTATCATCGCTAAATTAGAGACGAATATCGGCTATACAACCGTCTTCTCTATCTCTTTAGGTTTATTTTTGCTGGCAGTCTTTAGCAGTATGTTTTTAAAACGGAGAAAAGCAAAAGGGAAATATCAATTAAAACAAGTTTATCAAGAGTTAACAACTAACCATAATTGGAAAAATATTGTTAGTGCTAATTTATTTTTAGGTTTTCGTGAAGGGATATTTATTTTTGTCATTACTATTTGGGTGTTTTTACTAACAAATAGTGAATTAGCATTAGGAGTATTTCACCTAACATTAAATGGCGTGTCATTAATTGGCTATTTTTTAGTAACTAAATATTTGCAGCCAACGATGAGAAAGCATGCACTGTTAATAGGTAGTGTTGTCATTAGCTTCTCCATATTTATTATTGCCGTCCACTTGAGTTATGCAACATTAATTATATATGCCCTTGTTATTGGATTAGCTTATCCGTTGTTTAATGTTCCGTATAACTCGATGACATACGATGTAATAGGGATCAGTAAGTATGCTAAAAATTGGCGAATAGAATATGTCGTTATTTTTGAAATATTTATTAATATAGGAAGAGTATTTTCTATTCTAATTTTTATTATAACGTTTTTATTGTTTGGTGAGCCTGCTATTCGTTACCTACTTATAATAATAAGTCAAACATATTTAATGGTCTTTTATTTTATGAGGAAAGTTACGATTAGTTATTAAAGAAAATATTGTTATTCATTTAAAATTATTCCCTATTAATGCTATAATTAAAAAGTATGCAAATGAGTAGGGGGGGGAATAGACTAAAATGAATAACAAGAAAAAAGATACTCGTATTCCCTTTCGTGTGAATATTTTATTTTTTACAGTATTTGTACTGTTTACTATACTTGTGATTCAATTAGGAATTGTTCAAATTTTAGAAGGCGATAGTTATCAAGAAGAAATTGATCGAACAATAAACGATGTGTCCAAATCACCGGTACCACGGGGGAAAATATTCGATCGTAATGGAAATGTAATTGTTGATAATAACCCTTTATACGCCATTACTTATACGCCACCAAAACGAATACAGGCAGAAGATAAATTAGCTTTAGCAGAAGATCTCGTATCGTTTATAAGTATGGACAAGGAATTAATCGATAAAATAACTGAAAGAAATAAAAAAGAATATTGGTACTTAAAAAATATCGATGAAGCGATTGAGAGGCTATCAGAGGAAGAAGAGGAAGACCTTGATGATACAGAGCAATATAACTTAATAATAAAAGAACGAATTACGGATGAAGATATTAAAGAAATAACAGATGATGATATGAAAGTTATTGCTATCAAGCGTGAATTAGATAAAGCATATGCTTTAACGCCAGAAGTAATTAAAAACAAAGATATTACTGTAGAGGAATATGCAAAAATAGCAGAGCATTTAAGTTCATTGCCTGGAATTAACGCAACGACAGACTGGGAAAGAAAGTACGTGCATGGTGATACATTAAAGTCCATTTTAGGATCCATCACATCGCAAGACGAAGGAATTCCTGCTGAACAAGAAGATTATTATTTAACAAGAGGATATAATCGTAACGATCGAGTTGGAAAAAGTGGTCTTGAAGAACAGTACGAGGATGTACTACGCGGGCGCAAAGAACAAATCGAATATACAACGACAAAAACAGGAACCGTGCTCGGAACAGATATTGCAGTTGAAGGTGAAAGAGGTAAAGATTTAGTTTTAACGTTTGATATGGATTATCAGAAAAAAGTGGATGAGTTATTACTAAAAGAATTAAAATCTGCTAGATCAAATGGTAATAATTATTTAGAAGATGTATTAGCAGTAGTGCTCAATCCTAAAACTGGTGAAATACTTGCAATGAGTGGTCAGCATTATAATAGTGATAAGGGGGAATATGAAAGTACCCCTCACAAAGTAATGTACGATGCGCATCGACCTGGATCGACTATAAAGGGTGCAACTGTGTTAGCTGGACTGGAATCAGGTGTATTTTCGCCAGGTGAGACGATTTATGATAGTCCAATCAAAATTAAAGGATCAGCAGTGAAAAGATCTTATACATCGTCATTAGGTGCTGTAAATGATATTTCAGCGTTAAAAATGTCTTCAAACATATATATGTTTTATGCTGCACTACGTATGGGAGGAGAATTTCGTTACCCGTTCCCAGATAATGCAGGTACAAGCGCAAATACGGATGAAGGTCTCTTAACAATGAGAAACTATTTTAATCAATTTGGGCTAGGCGTAAAAACAGGGATCGACTTCCCATTTGAATCGACCGGTTATGTTGGTCCAGATCCTAATGCTGGAAATTTAATGGACTTTGCTATTGGTCAATATGATACATATACAACATTACAACTAGCTCAATATGTTGCGACAATAGCGAATGATGGTTATCGTGTTCAACCACATTTGGTGAAAGAAGTACGTTCTCCAGCACCAAATAATGAAGAACTTGGTCCCGTATATCAAGTAAATGAAACGAATGTGTTAAGTAAGGTAAATGTGGATGATTCTTATATTGAACGAACTAAAGAAGGATTTTATCAAGTATTTAACGAGCCTAGAGGTACAGGATATAACTATTGGGCAGGTAAAAGTTATCAACCTGCGGGGAAAACGGGAACAGCGGAAAACGAAATTTATGAGCAACGTGATGATGGAACATTTTATAAAAAGGCAGATACAAATAATTTATCACTAGTTGGATTTGCTCCTTATGATGATCCTGAAGTTGCATTTGCTGT
>JAPFCO010000237.1 GCA_026169505.1 Pseudogracilibacillus sp. | reverse complement strand
TGGGGAGTTCTTTTGTTATTCGGTGGTGGACTTGCAATTGCAGCAGGATTCCGAGAAACAGGCTTATCTGAATGGATTGGAACAAGACTTACTGTATTAGATGGTTTCCACATTTTAATCATAATTACACTTTCGACATTACTTGTTTTAGCGCTAACTGAGATTACTTCTAATACAGCGACTGCAACAATGATTTTGCCTGTTTTAGCGGCTTTAGCATTAGCATTACACATTCACCCATTTGCATTAATGGTTCCAGCAGCAATGGCCGCAAACTGTGCGTTCATGTTACCTGTTGGTACACCACCAAACGCAATTATATTTGCTACTGGTAGGTTAAGGATCGTCGAAATGGTTCGTGTCGGTTTCTTTATTAATATCTTTGCTTTAATTTTAATAGTTATGATTATTTACTTCCTTATGCCTGTTGCCTGGGGCATTGATTTAAATGTTGTTCCTAGTAATTTTAAATAAACAGATACAATTTGCAGTGCAACTAATTTAATCAATTTCATCTTACGGATTTAGCGTCATGGCTGTTTTTTATAATGATGAAATTGATTCAAATGAATGATTAAAATGACTAATTGACTGGTATAAAGACGGTATTCAACCGAACTTATACCAGTCATTTTTTTCATTCATTGTTATCGTAAAATCTGTATGCTGCACTATATTTGTTTATTTAAAGTTCAAATCGGTTATTTCCTTGCTACAATGTAAATGTTCGATAAAAACTTGTTGGGCTTTTGTCCTAAAGGGAGAGGCAGTAACAATTGAAAACTTTCGTGTAAATGGTAAGCCTTCGACAGCAATCATATGTAAATCCTCATTCTGAAGTTCTCTTTGAATAGCCCACCCCGATAACAAACTAATTCCAAGGCCAGCCCGCACTGCTTCCTTAACAGCTTGTGTACTTCCAAAACTCGTTACAAGGTTAGGTGTCATTTTATGATGGTCAAACATTACATCTGCTGCTTCTCTTGTTCCTGATCCAATTTCTCGTAACACCCATCTTTCTTGCATCAATTCTGGCATCTTTATCGGTTCACGCTTCATTACTAACGGATGATCAGGAGATGCGACAACAACCATATAATCCTCTGCAAAATCTTCCACATGTATTTGATCTTCTTTTGTAAAATGTCCTTCAATAATACCGATATCCAACTGATGACGGATCATATAATTCGCTATCTCTTTCGTGTTACCGATTGTTATCTCCGGCTGTATATCAGGGTTACTTTCTTGCATTTTTGCAATGATATGTGGAAGGACATATTCTCCAAACGTGAAACTTGCCCCGATGGAAAGAGGGCCACTTGCATGATTAATCAAGTCATCCACTAGAGTTTGCATGCGAGTGTACAAACCAACAATTTCTTTAGCATGAAGATAAACAATCTCACCTGCTTTTGTTAAACGTACATATTTATTCGTTCTCTCAAGCAGTCTAGCGCCTATATTTTCTTCAAATGTTCGAATATATTGGCTTACAGCTGGTTGAGTCATTAATAATTCTTCAGCGGCTCTAGAAAAATTTTGTCTTTCTACTACCTTGATAAACACTTGCAAATGTTGATCCATTTACATCATCACCTCTTTATTTAAGCTGAGACTTTTAAAATCCAGTTTGATTTATAAAAATAATAATAAATAACCTATCATAATACTTTACTTATACATACTATCATAAATAATTATTTTCCTTATAGTAAAAGTTATTTTATTATTATTATAGGAGGTGATTCCATGGCAATGCCAAATACAAACACACAAACTAAAAAAGAACTATCACCACATACAGCTTGGATTATAGGAGTGACCTTTACCTTTGTAATTGCATTATTAGGCTATTTATTAGCAATGGTTCCTGGTTTTAGTCATGTCGGGCAGTTAGCATGTGCAATTATCATTGCCGTTTTTTACCGACAAATTATCGGGTTTCCTACAGCGATTCAATCAGGAATTGCCTTTTCATCCAAACGATTACTTCGTGTAGCTATTATTTTGTATGGACTTAAATTAAATATCGCTACTGTTTTAAGTGAAGGATTAGGATTGTTATTACGTGATGTCGGTGTCATTATTTTCGCTATTTTTACAACAATATGGTTAGCAAAGTTATTAAAAGCTGATAAAACAATTTCATTATTATTAGGAGTTGGAACAGGTGTCTGTGGTGCTGCGGCTATAGCAGCAATCGCACCTATTATTAAATCTAAAGATGAGGATACTGCAATTAGTGTCGGAGTAATTGCACTTATGGGAACCTTTTTTGCAATCGGATATACTATTTTACGTCCATTTTTACCTCTTGATGTTATTTCTTACGGTATCTGGTCTGGAACAAGTCTACATGAAGTTGCTCATGTCGCATTGGCAGCCGCTCCTGCTGGAGAAGATAGCTTGGCAATCGCACTGCTCGCTAAATTAGGCCGCGTTTTCTTACTTATACCACTTTGCTTTATTTTTATTTATATAATGAAACGAAAAAACAAAGGTGAAGAGCATAATACCATGATTGAATACCCATGGTTCCTTGCTGGTTTTATCATTTTAAGTATTTTAGGAAGCTATGTCTTTAATCATTCCATACCTGTTCCAGATAAAATCATGGAAGGTGTCTTTTCATTAACAACATGGTTATTAACCGCAGCAATGGTTGGACTCGGTTTAAATGTTCGTTTGAAAGACTTACGAGCAAAAGCAATGCGACCATTAATAGCAATGACAATTACATCCGTTGTTTTATCGGTACTTGTTTATTTTATTGTTTAAAATGATGTTTTAGTCGCAGCTGTCATGGATTCTTAATAAACCTGCTAGACTTTTTATTTGGCTTCAAATGAAATTTAACAATGTTAAGAACGCTATAAACCTTATTAAATGAAGGTTTATAGCGTTCTTAGAATCTTTATAGTATGTATAGAGAAAGGTTGGAGTTAAATCCGACGCTCTTAAACACTATTATATCAACTATTGTGAGGATAATGGATATTTTTAACTACGTATTTAACTACTTGCATTAACGTTTTGAGAAATACAAGCATATGTTTCATGCATACTCAGTCCATCTCAATCCCTTTCCATCAAGGTTTGGAAATATAGAACAGTGGTACAGGTGGATTGGAATCTACTCAGAGGGATATCACTTGCCTCAATTTGCATCATTTTGATAGTTGTTAGTTAGATACATTCTACATACTTATACAAGTGTATATCCTAGTTCCAGGCTTTTCCTTTCTGGATGAAAAGGCCACTTTATACCCTTAAAAAGCCGTTTTCCACAGATATAATCGCGACTTCACTCATAGTTCTCTTGATGCTTCACTCTTTATGTCACATGAGAGTTCACTACTTAGTTCTCTCACTCTTCACTTAATACGGCAGAAAAGAACATAATATTATTCATCTAATTTATAAGTGTCAGCGCTTTCCACCAATATGCGTATTTCTTTAAATATAAGTATTCGTTATTTCTAAGTGTAATCAGAATATCGAGTTTTATATACATTTATTATTTCTATTAGTGTAGTTTTTTCTACCTTTAGAAACTAATTATCAGTGACGATATGTTAAGGTAAAATTTTAAATAACCTATTGATATCATTCAAATAGTTTAATAAGTTTTGTTATATTTAAATATTTTACTTATCTTCTGTCGTATATACTTTTGCATTTTCTCCTTCACTATCAGTATGAAAAACAAGTGCAATATCGCCATCAATAGCAGGGCCGTATGCATCTCCATCCTCCAACTTATAATTTTCTAACATATCACCGGTTTTTCCGTCGATCACTGTAAATGTGTTTTTATTTATTCCTTGTTCGTTTAAAGTAGTTAGCACATATGCATTACCATTATTATAAGATACTTCAAAATCATCATGTGATGGTCTATCCACGTCAAATTCTTGAACCAACTCCTCGCCAACCCCTACGTGCCAAAGCGGATGGCCATCATTTTTATCGTATGCAGATATTCCAAATTTTGATTTTTTATAAAGAGTATCACCTTCTATATCTAATCGTAATTCATCGATACCATCTGGTGTGGCTACTGCTGGTGTTGTTAGTAGCTTGTCAGGTGTCTCTTCACCATCTGAAAATTTATATATATGTACAATAGACTCATTTAAGTCACTCATAGTTTCCTCAGATTCTTCTGTTACGTAAAAGTCATTTCCATCCGTACCAACATAATGTAAATAAGTTTCTGATTCATATTCATACATTTTTTCGCCATTGGATATTGAAAAAACTACAAGACCTTCATCTCCCTGTAACACAACCGCGCTATCAGTTGCATATGCTTTAGCATAAGAGAGACCCTCATCTGGTTCAATTTCCCATAGTTTCTCTTCCTTTTTTAAATCAAAAGCAAATATTTCTTCATTGTTTTGTCCAACTATAATATCTCCACCCTTAGAAAGTGTAGGTACACCTTCTACAGGGGCTAATACCTTTTTCTCTCCTGTACCTATATTGACTTCTACAAGATGATATTGATCACGATTATCTAGATCCTCACCATTAATTGTATAGTGATATTCATCAAAAAAGTAAGATGTTGCGTATGTACCATTTCTTTGTTGAGGCCTTCCATCTTTATCTAATTCAAAGTCACTCATTTTTCCATCAAGATAATTATAATAAAAGCTTTCTGTATCACCACTCAAAACTATCGCACCATCACTCGCGGATGTTTGAAATACATGTTCAGGTAAAGTAAATTCATCAAATGTATACACTTTATTTTCGGATTCTTCAAAATTAACTGTTTCCCAATCTAATAAATTTTGGATCGCAACATCCCCGCTTGAATCATTCGCTTCGTTATTCTCGTTTCCTATGTTTCCTTGATTTTCTTCTTTATCTTCTTTTACATCTATAGACTTAGAATTATCACTACATGCAACCATTCCAATGACTAAGAAGAGTAAAAGACTAATAAAATAAATAGTTTGTTTTTTCATTGTATATGTATTTCTCCTTTATTTAACTTTTAATTACAAACAATCTGTTATCACCTAAGATAATACATTAATAACTTATTATCCCTACTAAAACATACTGTTAACACTAATTTATATTTGATTTCCCCTTCAAAATTAATATTTTTTTAGCAATTTAAACTACTTTTCAATGATACTTACTTTAAATTTAATATAACATAAAATTAGGCTCCTCGCTATTTAATCTTGAGAGTGAAGCCAATAGATAGAATCATAGGCGATTTGACATGGAGCCTCTGCGGACATGATTCACGAGCCAAGACACCAAACACTAAGGGATGTTGGCTCACGCATTCTATGCTACCGTGCCCGCTTCTCCATATTTATGGTATCAAAATGTTTAGGTCATGTGAACATTCAAACAACACAAAACCATTATCTGGAATTAATGCCAGAAAAAAGCACCAGCAAGATGTCGATGCTTTGTAATATTTATTATTAATTTGAAACAACTTGAACAAGGAAACTTTTATAAACATTGGTATATCAATAATCCTATTAATATTTCGAGAAGTATGAGCTTATGATTCATGCATATACTATCCATCTCAATCCCTTTACATAGAGGTTAATAAAAACAGAAAAGGGGTGTGATTGGATTAAAATGGACTCCATATGTATTAAATATATGATAGTATCGATAGAAGTATTATATTCTACAAAGAACGAATGGATAAATGAATACTCCACATATTATTATAAATGAAGCAAGTGGTTGTATAAAGATGAGAGGAGATAAAGTACATGCGGCATGATTTTAATTTAGAACCATTACCAGCGTCATTTTATAGTAAACCAACACTTGAATTAGCGGAGGCCTTACTTGGTCAGATTCTCGTGAATATGACTGAAGCTGGTACATCATCAGGTATCATTGTTGAAACGGAAGCATATTTAGGTGAAGAAGATCAAGCTGCTCATAGTTATCAAAACCGACGGACAAAAAGGACGGAAATTATGTTTGCTTCGCCAGGACACGCATATATTTATCAAATGCACACGCATCATCTTGTGAATGTTGTAAGTGGTGAAGCGGGTACACCTCAAGCAGTTCTAATTCGAGCGATCGAACCATATACAGGATTAGATTTAATGAAACGGCGTCGTCCAGTAGAAAAGCTCACGAATCTAACGAGTGGCCCAGGTAAGCTTACAAAAGCTTTAGGTATAACACGTGCAGATTACGGGCGGACTTTTTTCGGGCCGCCTTTATTTATTGCAAAAGGAATCCAAGCAAAAGAGATTCTTCGTGGGAAACGTATCGGGATTGATAACTCAGGTGAAGCAAAGGACTATCCTTATCGTTTTTGGGTAAAAGATAATCCGTTTGTGTCGAGATAGAGAGAGCTAAACTTTATTCATAGCCGTTACACTTACTGCATATCACGAGAATAAACCCTTTACCACTATCAACAGTATGAATAACTTCAAAAAAATGGACCTCGTGTTGATATATAAAAACTTCACCGAGAACTCTGGCGTCTAACATACCCTCCCCGATTTATTCTGCATGTGTAGATTTGTAACCACTTTCCCACTACTAACAATTCCGAAGTATCCTTCGATGTAAATATTTCTGGAACGACTTAATTTAGACTATTGTCATTTTTCCGATAATTCCTACCTCTTTTCTTCAGAGTCTACATACATCCACTTTCCCTATTCTGCAAGGTAAATATAGAGTGATAGAGATAAAAATTAATAAATCTATTGACGAAACGAAAAAAATAGACTACTATAACATCAAGTCATCAGATGACCAGTAGACCTGTTTTTATACATAGCTGAAAGCGATTTCTGAAAAGAGATGAAGAGTGGAGGAAGTTGATGGTAACGAAGCGTATTCGACCTAAAAAAATTTATGAAGAAATCTCAGATATCATTATCGAACAAGTTAAAAAAGGTGAATTAAAACCGGGAGATGTTTTAGATTCGGTTGATAAAATGGCTAAAACCTACGATGTAAGTCGCTCAACAGTCAGAGAGGCGATAAGTGGTTTAAGAGCGATGGGGCTTGTCGAAACAAGGCAAGGTGAAGGTACATATATTACAAGTTTTGATGCATCATCTTTTTCATTACCTGTATCGACAGCTTTAATTATGCAGAAGGAAGACATTAAAGAATTAACTGCCGTAAGAAGATTGCTAGAGATTGGAACTGTTTCTTTAGCGGCTGAATCGCGGACAGAAGAAGATATTAAAAGGTTAGAGAAATCTTTAACCTTGATGAAAGATGCAGAAGGTAAAGGATTACTTGGTGAAAATGCGGACTTGCAGTTTCATTTAGATATTGCAAAAGCGACACATAATAAAATGCTGATGAATTTAACATCAAGTGTGTCTGACGCTACATTAGAGTCTATGCGTGAAACGAGGAGATTAATCCTTTATTCGGAAGAGGGAATGTCAAAGCTCTATGAGGAGCATCTAAGAATTTTTCAAGCGATTAAAGATGGTGATGCTAAATTAGCCGAAAAGGAAATGCGTGATCATTTAGTATCTGTAGAAAATGTGTTAGCGGAATTTCTTAAATAGCATAAACTATTATTCTTTTATTTTTTTACATTCAGTCATAGGATGACCGGATTAGTTAGTGTTTTTAAATTTTATAATAGAGGTGATTGATGATGTCAAACAAACATGTTGTGTTAATTGGAGCAGGTATGATGAGTGCGACACTTGCGACATTAATTAAGAAATTGGAGCCATCTTGGCAAATTACGATTTTAGAACGAGCAAGCTTACCGGGTACGGAAAGTTCCAATGTGATGAATAATGCAGGGACAGGTCATGAGGCATTGTGTGAGCTGAATTATACGCCTGAGGAAGCAGATGGCACAATTAATACGTCCAAGGCTGTAGAGATTTATAATCAATTCCAAGTGTCTAAGCAATTGTGGGCACATTTAGTGGAATCTGGAGACATCGAGCATCCAGGTGAATTCATTCAGTCTTTACCCCATATTAGCTTTGTTCTAGGTGAGAAGAATATTAACTTTTTATCAAAACGTTATGAGAAATTACAATCTGTACCTGCTTTTAAGCGGATGGATTTTACTCAAGATGCAGATGAAATTGAAGCTTGGTCGCCTCTTATTATGAAAGAGCGTGATATTAATGGTGAGCCTTTTGCTGCAACGAAGATTGATGGTGGGACAGATGTGGATTTCGGAAAACTTGCGAAGAAGATGATAGATGCTTTAGAGAAAGATCCACATGTCACTGTATATTATAATACGGATGTAACATCTCTTAAACAATCCAGTGATAAAACATGGGAAGTGAAAGCGAAAAATGAGGCATTAGGTACGATTGAACATTACATTGCTGACTTCTTATTTATTGGGGCAGGCGGAAATTCAATCCCATTATTACAAAAGACGAAGATCCCACAAAGTAAAAACCTTGGTGGCTTTCCAATTAGCGGGCAATTTTTATATTGTGATAAACCCGAAATCGTTCAGGCACATAATGCTAAGGCTTATGGGAAAGAACCTGAAGGCACACTACCAATGACGGTCCCCCATTTGGATAAGCGTTATGTCGATGGCAAGGAAGTTCTACTATTCGGACCTTTCGCCGCATTTGGACCGAAGTTTTTGAAAAATGGTTCAAACTTAGACTTTTTCAAACATTTGAAAGGAAATAATTTACTGACAATGGCCGCAGCAGGACTTAAAAACATCCCATTAATCAAATATTCGGTTGAACAAGTGTTGATGTCTAAAGAAGATAAATTAGACGAATTACGTCGTTTTGTTCCTAGTGCCCAGTCAAATGATTGGGATGTAATTGTTGCTGGAAAACGTGTGCAAGTCATTAAAGATCTTAGCAAGTCTAATCGTGGTGTGATTCATTTTGGAACTGAAGTTGTGAATTCAGATGATCGAACGCTCTCTGCTTTACTTGGCGAATCACCTGGTGCATCAACATCTGCTTCAGTTGCACTTGAAGTGTTGGAAGATAATTTTGCGAAGGAATTTACTGGGGATTGGCAAGCAAAATTGAAAGAAATGATTCCTTCATTAGGAGTCGATATGAATGATGATGTAGAACTATTAGAAGCTGTTTGGGAGAAGACAAACAAATATTTAGAATTGAACTAATTCGTTGAAAGAGCCTTTGTATAAATGCAAAGGCTCTTCTTTTGACTAATACTGTTGTATGTTGCAATAAGTACATAAAGAACCAAAGTTCATCTCTTCCGTTCAAGACCTCTTAACAACATGCCTTGATAAAATAAAAAATGTTACTCCATCCATTGATTATTCGTGTTTTATCAAACTGTCTACCACAATATAACCAAAAATAATCCCAGCTATTGTTGGTAGTGTTGAACCGCTTGTGAACATTGTACTTAAAACGGGTGCGATTCCTAAGTAATAAATAATATATAAGATTAATATCAATGAAGTTGGTAACCCAACAGCTAGGAATTTCGGCCAATCAAATGTCCACTTTTTGTTCCGCCTTAATTCAATAATGAATTGCGGCAATCGTAATAACACTCCCATTACAACGGGAAATATAACAGAAAATAAAGCAGCAGGTAAAAAATTAAATGCAACACTTGCTACTATTTGGAGCTGAAATTGCCATTTCGTACCCATGTAAAATAGTAGACCAATAACAATTGTCCATACAAAAAAATACAAAAATCGTTTAATTGAGTTCCTCTCCTTTATAGAATGATTTCCAATAACATTTTTGGCTACATTTCCAACCTAAATGAAATCATCTGATTTCTAATTATCGCGACGGTGGGCGTTGAATCCTTCCCGACTTAAACCTTATATTATCAACCGTTGTGCGGACATAGTTGTTTTAAACTACCAGTTTGACTACCAAAGGATTCGGCTATCAACAAGTGATGACCGAAGCCTTTTTCACCTTTTATTAAGCTGGTTTTGCTCGGCTTCCCATGATTCTATTCTTCCCGCTCAAAATAACAATTAAAACTTTTAGAGGCTCCAGACCCAATCAATGCTAAATTATCTTCATTTTCAATAATGATTTCAAAAAAATCGAATTCACCATTTGGGTTAAAAAAGTTAATGTCCATTCCATAACTCGCTTCAGTTAAAGAATATTTAAAATCCTTATCTCTACTTTCCACATAAACCGTTTCTTCATCTTTAAATTCTAGACCTTTATCGAATGGAGGGCAGACTGGATCACCGCTCGGTTCCCCATCTTTATAACCTGATTTCGGTACCCACTCACCCCCAATTAAATCGTCCGTCGTTACCAATTTATTACACCCTATAAATGTCAAGATAAGAATGTACAATTGTGATTATTTAAGGA
>JAPFCO010000292.1 GCA_026169505.1 Pseudogracilibacillus sp. | reverse complement strand
TGACAAAACAAGTAAAGTGATATAGTATAAGGAAAGCAAATATGTGTATATTTTTACTTTATAGAATTAATTTCTTAATTACAATAAACAGCCACGACACTACGATATGTAGTTAAGAACATTACAACGAAACTACATATCGTAGTGTCGTGGCGATAAATCCGTATTATGAAGTTGTTTAAATAAAGCAATGAAGGAGGGGTTTTCGTTGAAAAAAACAATTAGTATATTCATTCTTTTACTATTGCTGATGATTACTAATTGGATCAGCGTAATCAGAAGAGAAGAACTACCACGTTTTGATCAGTGGACACGACCGTTTGTCGATACGGTTGCTGAAACAAAAGTGTACACTCTGTTTAGATGGATGACAGAATTTGGTTCTTTCCATTTCGTGTTACCACTTACGATCATCGGAATAATTGTGCTTTGGATCGTGTTTCGCGATTACCTTCCTGCACTCACATTTGGTCTAGCCGTATTGACAACTCATTTACTTAATCAACTAATAAAAGATTTTATAGCAAGAGAAAGACCAAGTATTAGTGTGCTATTAAATGCAGAAGGTTATAGTTTCCCTTCAGGTCATTCAATGGTAACGATGGTTTGTTATGGGTTGATTGCTTATTTCATTGGTACAAAATTAGCTTCAAGAAAAGCCACGATGATCATCCAAATTATGTTTGGATGTTTTATCTTTTTAATTGGCTTCAGTAGATATATCTTAAATGTCCATTATCTAACCGATATTATTAGTGGATTTTTATTTGGCTTTATCTTGTTACTTTTATTTATCTATCTTTATCAAATAGCAAATCAATTTCGCAACCAAAAACAAAGACGAACATTAGAAGGCTCTTCATAAACCTCAGCTAAATTATCTGAAAGAATGATTCTTTCTCTATTTTACCATAAAATAATGAAGAAGGAATTTTCTTAACTCTAAGTCAACGGAATATACGACGCCATGGGAAATAAGTACATCCTATTAGCTAATAATTTATCAACAATAATTGTTTATGAAAATTCGAAGGTAATTTTAAAACTCATTTATAGTTTCGTTAGACAACGTCCTATTTATTTAAAAAAAGGGACGTTATTTTTGTCCGATGATTTTATTTATGTAAGAGATAAAGATGGACATTTTTCAAAAGAATACATAATATATACGAATAAGTAAATTAAACACATGGTATTACTTTGATTTAATAAGGGGGAAACGAAGTGAGGAAAAACGTAAAGTTATTGCTAGTGATTCTAACGATAGGCGTTCTTGCAGCCTGTGGAAGCGGAACGGCAGAAGGAGATGAGGAGAAAACGACGATTAATGTAGGTACATCGCCAGGACCATATAGTGAATTGTTTATTGATGCCATTCAGCCAATTTTAGAAGATGAAGGATATACGATCGAGGTACAATCATTCCAAGAATTACTACAAGCAGATGTGGCGCTATATGAAGGGTCGATTGACGTGAATGTGGATCAACATACTGCCTATTTTGAAAATTTTAACGAAGAACAGGGTGCCGATTTAACAAAGATTACGCCAATTCCAACTGTTCCAACAGGTATTTATCCTGGAAGGAAGGATAGCTTAGAAGATTTGGAAGCAGGAGATCTTGTCGCGATTCCAAATGACCCATCGAATGCTGCAAGAGCATATGCTATTTTACAAAAAGCGGGTTTGATTACATTAGCTGAAGATGTTGAATTAGTAAAAGTAACAGAAGCTGATATAGTAGAGAATGTGGAAGATATTGAGATTCAAGAAATGGACTCTGCGCAAATTCCACGAGCATTAGAAGATATTGATTATGGTGTCATTCCAGGAAGTATTGTCTATTCATCAGGACTTGATGCATCTACTAGTTTATTGCAAGAGGATATATTAAAGGACTTAGAGCTAGTTGTAGTCGTTAATAAAGAAGATGAAGATTCGAACTGGGCACAAGTGATAAAGGCAGCTTATGAATCAGATGCATTTAAAGAATATATGGAAGAATATAATGAAGATGACTACTGGTTTATTCCAGAAGAGATTAGATAGTCGCAGCTCTATTTTTGTAGGTGAATACGATAAAACTCAACATGAAGATTTATAAAGAGTTTACAAATCTTCATGTTGAGTTTCAAAAGCATTTATATATACAAAAGCACCTCAAAGGTTTTATCTTCTAACCTTTTGAGGTGCCTTTTATGAAGTTAGATTATTTCTTATTCATTTATCCATTCAGCAACTAGATCTTCATTTTCTTCGACCCATTTTGTCGCTCCGTCAATAGGTTCTTCTGCTTCTGCAACGTAACTCATCAATGAACCAATGTCATCATCGTCCATTTTCCAGTTTTTAAACCATTCATCCACTTCTGGAAAATCTTCCGTAAAGCCATGTCTAGTTGCATGGTGAATTTTTTCTACTCCACCATATACTTCTTCAGGATCATCTAAGTATTTCAAATCCACTTCCGAAAAAATACGGTGTGGACTCCATAAAGGGGAGACAATTGGTTCTTCATTTTTAATAGCTTCCTTAATTTCTGTGATCATTGCTGGCTCTGAACTAGGTAATAACTCATAATTTAAATCGTATACATCTAATAAATCTTCGGTTACTTCCATTGTACCTGCACCAGGATCAAAACCTACAATCTCACCTTCAAATAAATCAACATGATCATTTAGTTCATCCACACTATCAATGTCAACATAATCTGGTACAACTAACCCTACCTTTGCATTGTCATACCACGTTTCCTCGGAGAAATCTACTTTATCTTGATAGTTCTCTAAGTAACTAGCATCTTGAATCGGAAGCCATATTTCCATACCGATATCTAATTCATCATTTGCTAATGCTTCCATCGTTGTTCCAATATCTAGTACATGAAACTCTACATCATATCCATGTTCTGCTAGAATAACTTTCCACATATTTGTAACGGCGATATTTTCAGCCCAATTGATTTGTCCCATGTCAATCGTTGTCGAATCTGCATCCTTATTTCCAGAGCTTTCATTCTCATCAGCTGAACCGCATGCCGCCAATACAGCTAGGATGATACTTAATAGTAATAATCTTTGAATTTGTTTTAAACGCATTTTATCCTCCGATAATTATTTATCTACTGGTAAAAAATCATAAATTTCTCCTGTACGAATACTTTGGACTAATTGTTCTAACCAGCGATAATATTTTTTTGATTCTTCTAACTGCAGATGTTTTTTCTCTGCATCTTCTTTAATAATCGTTGAGATTTCTTTATCTTCCATAATTTCTACTAACAATGTTTGTGATTCTCTAATCGCACTCATATTTGCTTTTGCTTCTCGTTCCCACATTTGACAAAAGAATGAAATGAAAGAGTTGAAAAAGTTTTTCTCTGCAATATAATTATGTTTTCTTGATCCACGTTGTATCACTTTCTTCACCATGTCGATTTCTTGTAACTTTCGGACACCAGTACTCATACTAGGCTTACTCATACCAAGTTCGTCTCGCATTTCATCTAATGTCATTTCTTCTTTAAAATACATTGTGCCATATAATTGGCCAATAGAAGGAGTTACTCCATATAAGTCCATCGTTTCAGCAATAGCGCTAATGACAATGTCTTCTGCCTGTTCAATTGTTTGTAATGCTTTATCATTTCGAGATAGGTTCATTTGTACACCTCAGTTATATCTTCATTATATTAAATTTTTTCTTAACAACTTTAATCTTAGCGTATACAAAATATATGTCAATAGCTAAAGGGATGATTAGATCAGTAAAGGGTTTTGACAATTTATTTTAGGTGTGTTAAATTAGATATATTCAGAACGTTAAATTTTTTCTTAACAAGCTTAACAGCGAGGGGGAGGTTCATTTGGACATCAAAAAGCAATTTATTGATGGCAAGTGGGTTTTGGCACGACATAATAATCATAGGGAAATTATCAATCCCTTTAACAAAGAAATAATTGCTACTGTTACAGAAGGCGATGATGCAGATGCAAAAGATGCTATTGCAGCAGCTAGAAAAGCATTTGATTATGGCGATTGGTCGTTATTAACTATAAACGAACGTTGTGGCTTTGTTCGTAAAATTGCAGATTTAGTGGAAAGAGATGCCGAAGAATTAGCAGAATTAGAAAGTTTAGATACAGGTAAAACAATGGAAGAAAGTCGTTGGGATATGGAAGATATAGCAGGTGTATTCCGTTATTATGCAGATATTGCAGATAAAAGTGAAGGCGAAGTTATCTCTTCACCAATTCCTAATTCGACAAGTCAAGTTGTTTACGAACCGATTGGCGTATGTGCACAAATAACACCTTGGAACTATCCTTTATTACAAGCTTCTTGGAAAATAGCTCCAGCACTTGTGGCAGGCAATACGTTAGTGATGAAACCGAGTGAAATTACTCCACTATCAACGATTAAAGTATTTGAGTTATTGGAAGAAGCAGGAATTCCAGCAGGAGTTGTAAACTTAGTATTAGGTGCAGGTAATGTAGTTGGAGAAGAACTGTCAAGCAGTATCGATGTGGATTTAATATCGTTTACAGGTGGATTAGAAACTGGAAAAAGAATTATGCAATCTGCTACTTCAAATGTGAAGAAAATTGCACTTGAATTAGGCGGGAAAAATCCCAATGTGGTTTTTGCAGATGCAGATTTTGATATTGCTGTAGATAATGCTTTAAATGCAGTGTTTTTCCATGCAGGTCAAGTATGTTCAGCTGGAACAAGAATTATTGTGGAGGAATCGATTCATGATACATTTGTTGCAGCTTTAGTAAAAAGGGTAAAAAATATTAAGCTTGGAAATGCGTTTGAAGAATCGACTGAAATGGGTCCACTGATTTCTGAAGAACATTTGCAAAATGTGATTGATTATGTGGAAACAGGTAAAAAGGAAGGTGTAACTATAGCTGTTGGAGGAAGTCGACCAACAGATGATATACTCCAAAAAGGATTCTTCTATTTACCAACTGTTTTAACGAATTGTGATACTTCGATGTATGTTGTTCAAGAAGAGGGATTTGGTCCAGTCATCACTGTGGAGACTTTTACAACAGAAGAAGAAGCTATTAAGTTAGCGAATGATTCTAAGTACGGGTTATCTGGTGGTGTCTGGACAAAAGATTTAGCAAAAGCTAACCGTTGTGTAAGGAAAATGCGCATGGGAACAGTCTGGATCAACGATGTAAATAATTATTTCCCACAAGCACCTTGGGGTGGCTATAAACAATCTGGATTCGGTCGTGAACTAGGTAAGACAGGTTTAGAAGAATATCAAGAACAAAAACATATTTTTACAAACTTACAACCTGAAGCAATGAATTGGTTTGGAAAGCAAGATAACTCAATTTCATAATACAAATTTATCGCTACATTACTACCACCTGTAGTTGAATTGGATCGTTCCCAACTACAGGTGGTAGCGACGTAGCTGATTGAGGTAAATATGAAATTGACTCAGATTAGTGAATTTCATAATTCATATTTAGCGCCACATCACTACAACATGTAGTTTCGTTGGATCATTCTTAACTACATGTTGTAGTGATGTAGCTGATTTGGGTAAATATGAAATTCACTCAGATAACTAATATTTAGGAGGAGTTTTACATGAGTTTACATATGAAAGTAGAACATATGCATACATTACAAGAATTTGAAATGCCAACAGCAATTAAGCACGGTATTGGTGCCATTCAATATGTTGGAGAAGAAGTAAAACAATTAGGGGTTTCGAAAGTATTACTAGTAACAGATCCAGGTATTTATGAGGCTGGCGTTACAAAATCAGTAGAAGATTCTTTAACGAATGCAGGCGTGGAAATTGTTCTGTTTAACAAGGTAGAACCAAATCCACCAGTTCGTTCCGTTGCAGAAGGATCGAAAGTCTATCAAGAGAACGGATGTAATGGCCTAATCGCAGTTGGTGGCGGTAGTTCAATGGATACGGCTAAAGCAATTGGAGTAGAGGTTGCTCATGATGCATCTGTCTTAGAGTATGAAGCAGCAGAAGGTAAAAAGCCTTTATCGAATCGTATTCCACCATTAACGACGATTCCTACAACAGCAGGAACTGGATCTGAAGTAACACAGTGGGCAGTTATTACAGATGAGGAAAGAGAATACAAATTCAACACAGGTGGACCTTTAATTGCGGCTCATTTAACCATTATTGATCCAGAATTACATGTATCCATGCCACCACATATTACGGCTATGACTGGAGTCGATGCATTAGCACATGCGATCGAATGTTATACAATGCATTATGCACAACCAGTAACAGATGCTGTAGCATTATTAGCAATCGAATATGTTGCAACATATATTCGTCGTGCATATGCAGATGGCGGAGATATTGAAGCAAGATATGGTATGGCGCAAGCCGCAATGTTGGCAGGACTTTCTTATGGTAGTGAGTCAGCTGGAGCAGCTCACGCAATGTCACAAACATTAGGTGGTATTATCCCAGTTGCACATGGGCAATGTGTTGCGACAATGATGGGTCCTGTCATGGAGTACAATTGGAAAGGACACCCAGCTAAGTTCGCACGAATTGCTGAGGCACTAGGTGTTAATATAGCAGGAATGTCAACGGAAGAGGCGGCGAAAGCAGCAGTTGAAGAAGTGTATCAATTAGTTGAAGATTTAGACGTACCTAATTTAGAAGAACAGGGTGTCTCACCTGATTTAATTGACCGTTTAGCAAAAGAAGCGATGAATGATCCACAAACAGTAGGTAATCCACGTGACTTAACAGTAAAAGATTACGAATGGATCTACAAACGTTGCTTTAACTTAGTACCAAAAACGATCTAATACTAATAAAAGAATAATATTTAAAAATTGGGCTGTCCGAGGTATTCTTCGACAGCTTTTTTTAGATGAAATAGGCTCGTTATTATCGTTGGAAAGTGATACACTAACGATAGAAAATGAAAAATCGTGATGAAAAGCCAAAGGAGAAAAGGAAATGGAGAAATTACAATGGGACCATAAAGAAGGTTTACGTGCTTTACTGTTAGAATTAGTGAGTTGGAATAGCTTGACAGGTACAGAAGGTGAAAAGCGTTTTGCACATTTGTTAAAAGATAAGCTTACGACATTAGAGTACTTTAGAACAAATCCCGAGCATCTGCAATTAGTTGGTGCAGGTAAGGGGCGTTTTTCCCTAACTGCATTATATAAAACGAATCAAACAGCGAAAACAATTGTATTAATAAGTCATCATGATACTGTTCACATAGAAGAATACGGAGAACTTCAAGACTTAGCGTTCCAACCAGAACAATTAACAGAAGTTTTCCAGGAAAGAAAAGCTGAATTCTCCCAAGAAGTGCAGCAAGATATCGATTCAGGAAACTATCTATTTGGTAGAGGTATCATGGATATGAAAATGGGACTTGCTTTACATATGCAATTGCTAGAAAAAGCGACGACAGAAGCATGGCCGATAAATTTAGTGCTTGTTACTGTACCAGATGAAGAAGTGAATTCGGCAGGAATGCGTGCGGCAATACCAGCATTAACTTTATTAAAAGAACAATACGAACTAGAATTTTCATTGTTTTTAAATGGAGAACCGTCATTTTCGCAACATCCGGGGGATGAGCAATATTATATTTATACAGGAAGTATCGGTAAAATGATGCCATCTGCTTTATTTTACGGTAAAGAAACACATGCAGGCGAACCGTTAGGTGGTATGACCGGTCAGTTTATGGCGAGTTTTTTAACGAGGAAAATGGAATGGAACGATGCATTCGCTGAAACAGCTTTTGATGAAACAACACCACTACCAGTTACGTTAATGCAAACAGATTTGAAAGACGCATATTCCACACAAACATCATCACGAACAGCAGCATTGTATAATGTTTTTGTGATGGAACGCAATGCACAAGAAGTGATGGATATATTTCGCCAAACTGCAAAGGAAGCGGCAGAAGAATGT
>JAPFCO010000259.1 GCA_026169505.1 Pseudogracilibacillus sp. | reverse complement strand
GATTGATAAATTGGTGTGATGACAAAGAAACTAACAACTGCCGCAATTAATACCGCACCAAGAATACACGCAATAATTAACATGAATCGCTTTTTGATTACTTCGAAAATTTCCTTTAATGAAATTGTTTCTTCCATGACGTACCTCCACTAAATTGCTTGATAGCATATTTATAATAATCTGTTGATTTATAGGCTTTTGTAACCTGTTGAAGAGATCTGTATTACAACAATACCATAATATAGTACCAAATATTACTTGTTTTGCAAAACTATATCAATGATCCTTTAGAATTAGATACTATTTTATTTACATTTATGGTAATATAGACACAGGTATAAATAACTAGTATTTATGGGTATTTTTGGCGGATAGTAGATTTTAATTCATTTATAGGTTAATAGGCTCGGTTATAATGATTGTAAATCCGTTTCATTCTACTCATATCATTACCTTCGTTTATTACAATTCATCTTCTCGTCACAATTTATGAGACTTTCGCCAATTAATATCCATATATTACTAGTATTTGTCGAACTTTGATGTTATAATAGTCAGAATATATGAGTTATCATCTCTATTTGTATGAATATTTAGGCCTATTCCTAGTTCAATCACTCTACTTTTCTTCCAAACTTATATAAATAGAGTTTCATCATATTTTTCTACTATTCATGAACATCAAGAAAATGGGAAGGGGATTTTTCTATTGTCAAACAAGAAAATTTTCATGTCCGTTACCGCATCAGCAGTAATCGCATCAACGTTAATCGTATCAGACGGTGCGGACGCAACAGTCAAGTCACAGAAAAATGTCGAGGCGCCTTGGACCGTATCACTGAAGCACACGCCGAAAGTGAAACATATCAATGCGTCGGATGTCCTGCAAAATCGTATAGTGAAAAAAGATAGTGAAGAAGAGGATGATTCATCTGCTAAGGCAAGCAGAAAAGCTAGCGCATCAGGTACATACACAGTAGAGAGTGGCGACACAATAAGTGAAATCGCATATTCATTTGGGATTTCTACCGAACAATTAATGGCATGGAACAACCTAGACTCTACGATTATCATGCCGGGTCAAGAAGTTACATTGGAAGAAGCTGCTTCAGACACTTTATATGCAGATAACTCAAATGAAGTGGAAGAAGTTGTTGAAGAAGTTGCAGAAGTGACTGAGCCTGAGGAGAATTTAGAAATTGTCGAGGTGGCAGAGCCACAAGTAGAGACAAGCACTCCAGATAATGAAGTTGCTGTCGCAAGTGCGGAGCCAGTTGAAGAGGAACCTCAAGCGGAAGAACCAGTCGTTGAAGAGCCAGTTGTTGAGGAAGAAGTTGTCGAAGAGCCGGCTGTGGAAGAAGAGGATCAGGCTGATGAAGGAATTGCAGTTGCAGCTACAATGGCAGTTGCAGAGGACGAGCCTGAGGAAGAAGTAGAAGAGGAAGATGTTGTCGAAGAAGTTGTCGAAGAGGAAGAAACCCCTTCTACACCAGAAGTAGCAACTATGTCTGTCTCTACGGAAGAAGATCAGGCTGAGGTTGAAGAACAGGAACAAGCTGAAATAGATAAGCAAGCTGAAGCTGAGAGACAAGCACAAGCTGAAAAGGATAAACAAGCTGAAGCCGAGAGACAAGCACAAGCTGAAAAGGATAAACAAGCTGAAGCTGAGAGACAAGCACAAGCTGAAAAGGATAAGCAAGCTGAGGCTGAGAGACAAGCACAGGCTGAAAAGGATAAGCAAGCTGAGGCTGAGAAACAGAAAGAACCAGAACCTGCTCCACAGCCAAGTGGCGATTTAATCTCAAATGCTAAATCAGTAATGGGAACTCCTTACGTATGGGGTGGTTCATCAACTAGTGGATTTGACTGTAGTGGATTTATCTATTGGGCACATAAACAATCAGGTAACGATATCGGTAGAACATCAACAGATGGCTACTATAACACATCTTATATCGTAAATAATCCACAACCAGGAGATCTAGTATTCTTCGAAGGAACATACCGAAGTGGAATCTCACATATGGGAATTTACCTTGGAGGCGGCCAATTCATCCACGCTGGATCAAGCACAGGCGTTGCAATCGCAAGCGTCCACAGCGGATATTGGGGCGACCACTTCCACAGCTACAAGCGATTCTATTAATATATAAAGATCAAGATACGATAAGGAAAGCTCTAGCTAACGCTAGAGCTTTTTTATTATGTATATCGCTTTTATCATCAATCGAATATAAGATAACAGTAAGAACAAATGCGAAGAGCCTGGAGCAAGAACAACATGAGTT
>JAPFCO010000087.1 GCA_026169505.1 Pseudogracilibacillus sp. | reverse complement strand
TATGAAGATGCCTATCATTTTGAAACTAAATCATTTATTCAAGCAATCCAAGAAGATTTACCATTAATTTGTGATGGTAATGATGGGCTCCAAGCAGAACTAATCGCTAAAGCAGCCAGGCAATCCTTTGAAGAAGGTAGACCTATGAAAATTAATCAATAGTATGATTTATTTACAAGATGAATTCTATTTTATCTTGTAAATAATATACTGGTTAGTAAAGCGCTTAACCAATATTTTCTTTATTTTACTTAGGAGGATGTATCATGACAATGACAAAAGAAAAATTAAGCAACAAGGCAACATTAGCTAGACGTAAATTGATCGAGACAGTTCATTATGCTGGAGCAGGTCACGTTGGTGGTCCTATGTCTGCTATTGATCTATTAACTTATTTATATTTTAAAGAAATGAAGGTAGATCCAGAAAATCCTCGGGATGCGGAACGAGATCGATTTATTTTATCGAAAGGACATTCAGCTATTGGTCTTTATTCTGTCTTAGCACAGAGAGGATACTTACCGGAAGAGGAACTAAAGACATTTGATGCACTTAATTCTCGCCTACAAGCTCACCCTGATATGAATACATTACCAGGTTTAGATATGTCGACTGGTTCTTTAGGTCAAGGTATATCTGCAGCAGTTGGAATTGCTCTTGGAGGAAAGTTACAGGAGAAAGAGTTTAGAACATATTGTATTGTTGGTGATGGTGAATCACAAGAAGGGCAAGTATGGGAAGCGGCAGATATTGCAGCGAAATATCAATTAGATAATTTTGTTGCAATTCTTGATTATAACAAACTTCAACAATTCGGTTGGAATGGGGAGAATGGTGCAAGGAAGATCCCTGTCACTGAACCAGAAAAACGTTGGGAAGCTTTTGGCTGGCATGTGATTACAATCGATGGTCATGACTTTACAGAAATAGAAGCAGCTTTTAATGAGGCGAAGACTGTAAAAGGGCAACCTACTATTATTATTGCTAATACGGTTAAAGGTAAAGGTGTTAGTTTTATGGAAAATGAATATTTATGGCATTCTCGGGTTCCAACAGATGAAGAATTAGAAAATGCATTAAAAGAATTACAAGTGGAGGGATAATCAATGACTAGTTTATTATCAGATAAAAAAGAAACGATGAGAGATATATTTGGTGAGACGATCTTAAACTTATCCAAATCGGATGAAAAAATGTATGTAGTTGACGGTGACCTGGCTAACTCGACAAAAATTGATGGAGTTGCCTTAGAAAACCCGGATAAGTTCTTACAGATGGGTATTGCAGAACAAAACATGTTAAGTGTTTGTTCTGGTCTAGCATCAACGGGTTTACAACCTTGGGCGGTTACGTTTGCAGCATTTCTATCAAAGCGAGCGATTGATCAAATTCAGGTAC
>JAPFCO010000121.1 GCA_026169505.1 Pseudogracilibacillus sp. | reverse complement strand
TATGTATTTAATAGCTTTAGAAGCATGGAGAAGAGGATTGGCAGTAAAGTTTTTTTTAGAGGATAATCCTGATAATAAATTATTGATTCGTTATTCTATTGGAGACGGTACGAATGAATACAAATTTGAATCATCTCTTGGTGAGAAGTTATCAGCATATGCTTATGAAGTTTGTGAAAATAAAGATGAAACAAAAAAAGTGCTTTCTGAAGTAGGCATTCCAGTGCCAGAAGGAAAAAGATTTACGACTGACGTTAATAATAATGAAATCATCGAATATGCTAATGAGTTAGGTTTTCCGCTTGTTATGAAACCGATAAGTGAAAATGCAGGAAAAGGTGTGTTTTCAAATATTAAGTCGATAAAAGAATTTGAAGAATCTTTGTTACATCTTCGAAATGAATTAAATTACCAAGACGTTATTGTAGAAAAACATGTTGATGGAATTGAGTACAGAATATTTCTTGTTGATGGAAAAGTAATAGCAGCAACTAATCGTATTCCTGCTAATATAAAAGGTGATGGTATTAATACTATCGAACAGTTAATCGATGAAAAAAACAAAAGTAAACTAATAAACCCATCTGTTGCAAGTAAATTTATTGAGCAGGATAAAGAAGTAAGTGATGCAATCCGTGCATTAGGTTATGAATATACAAGTGTACCAGCAGCAGATGAACACATTTTTTTAAGAGAGAAAAGCAATGTTTCCGCAGGTGGAGATTCAATTGATGTTACAAATCAATTGACACCAGAGCTGAAAAAAATAGCAGAAAATGCAAGCCAAGCTATTGACGGATTAAATGTTTGTGGGTTAGACATGATTGTTGATAAAGAATTAAATAAAGGAGTAATTATTGAAATTAATACAAAACCGATGATAGGTTTACATATATTCCCAGTTGAAGGTGAACCTAGGGATGTGGTCTCACCAATCTTAGATTCTTATTTTCCCGCAACAATCGGAAAGAATAAAACAAATTTCTATTTTGACTTTGATGCTGTAATAGCACCATTAAGAGATAGAAGTGTTAGAGAAGTTACTTTATCCCCACCGCCGATATTTGCGCAAACCTTTGCAACAAAGTACTTATTAAGTGGATCTTATCATGAGGACTTCGAAAGAGAAGTAAGACTCTTAGCTCTAAGAGAAAGGGTACATGGTTATTTAAAAGAAGCAGAAGATGAACAATATGAACTCGTTATTGTTAGTGATAAAAAACAAGCAGTTCATGAGTTTATCAAGCAAGTAACACTTTTAAATTTAGTATCTAATAGCCATGTGGAAGAACATGAGTATGATCTACCGATTAAAATAGGATTTGAAATCTATAAAGAGTCTGGTACTCAAAAAAGGATAAAACAGCAAAGAGATAGAATACAACAACAAAGGGATAGAATAAAAAGATTAAATCAAGACTTTAGGAATCAAAAGGCCCTTAGCAAGAAATATAAAGAGGAAATCATTGCCGATAGAAGACAAAATTCCATATTAGGGGAAAGAACTCTGAAGGCGGAGAAACAAAACGAAAAATATCTAAAGAAAAATGAAAAAATCAATGAAAAATATATTAATTTAAAAATGGAATATCAAAATGTTATAGATAGTAATTCTTGGAAATTAACTAAGCCTATGAGGAAAATTGGTAAGATAATGAAAAAGAATTAAACCAAACTTCTTCTTTCTTTTGGTTTGCATAGAGTCCAAAAGATATTATGAACTAAATTGATTCAATTAAAAAGGTTACAGTAATTTGCTGTAACCTTTTTGATGAACTTTTCTTTTATTCTTAAACAAATTATATGAACATTAGCATTGGTATTAATGCAATAGCTTAGGCTGATTTATGGAGAGAACTAGAAATCTTAACAGCCATTTTTACATGGCGATTACAACAACTTACAAGATTACTTTCTTCTAAATAGCTTAGTATATCTCCATGACTTGCTATTTATCATTGCCTTTATTCTTTTCTCAAACCCATTTTTTTCAACTTTAACTTGATTAAGTTGTTTCTTTACTTTTTTCCTTTTGTTTGTTTCATCAAACAATTCTTTTTCAGTTTCTTCAATTCGCTTATTTAATTTACGAATACTTCTATTAGCTCTTTGCCGATTCTTCTTGGCTAAGCTTTTGATGTCTAACTCATTAACTTTATTTTTGTTTTTTGCTATAAAAGATAAAACTTCATCTGTATGCTCACCTAACATTGGTGCCTGTAGAGCTATTTGATTTGTCCATGAATTACCAAAAAAATTCGCTTCTATAAAAATAGGGTTGCCCTTTTGGTCAATCGCAATATCCCATGCTGCATAATTATGATGTAATATGTTACTATGCAACTTTCTTACAAATGCTTTAGCCTCTTTGTAATTAGGAACTGTCTTTAATTCATTTATTTTAACGTTTGTAGTAGGATGTTCATATATTATCTTCGACTTCTGCACAGCAAAGTCCATAAAGTTACCATCATCTTTTACCCCAACAACAATTCCTCCAGCACCAGCGTTGTCCTTTATATCACCACTGTGACCAAATCTGGCAAACGTATAAATGTTTTCAATCTTATTATTCCATCTCATCGTTATCATTCTTAGGGTATTGACAGATGCAGGATGTAGGTGTGCCATATTCTC
>JAPFCO010000030.1 GCA_026169505.1 Pseudogracilibacillus sp. | reverse complement strand
TTTTCAGCTCATTATCTGCTTCATATTGTTCAAACTCTTCTGATACATCGACAATTAATGTGCCATCTTCTTTTAAGTTCACACCTAAAATTGTCGTTTCTGCAGGTAAAACAGCTTGGAAGCCATTCGGTAATAATTCAGCAATCGGACCGTCCACTACCATATATTCTAGTACTTGCATTGCTGCTGATTCTGCTTTTGGTAATTCAAATGTTTGTGGAACGACCATGCCGTCTGCATCAAGAACATAAATATCACGGGCTACCGTTTCAGGACTTTCTGTATCATCCGTCCCATCTTTTTCTTCCACATCAAGTTCTTCATCTGTATCTGTTTCATCTGCTTGTTCTTCTTCTTCGATCACTTCTACATCTTCTGGAACGTCTATCTCTTTTACATTTTGTTCCCCTTGAAAACATCCTCCTAAGATGAATGTTAGCGTCATAATCAGCAATAGTAGTACCCCACTTTTTTGCATTTCATACCCTCCTATGATGGTTGTACTACTATATATACGTTATAAACGCTAATTCATGCTATTAATTATAGATCAATTTTTTCAATATGAACTTGAGGAAGTTCCTTCTTTTCTTCGTGAAAAATTCCGTGGGATATTTTCTTGAATAAGTCTAAATCTCCTGTCGTATAAAAATGATGCACAGGTTCTCTTGTTCCTTGGTATAATAATGCATTAATCTCTAGTATGGTACTTGTTTCACGTGCTGTTTCTTCACTGGAGGAAATAATATTAACATCCTCTCCCATTACACGTTGGATTGTTGGTCCTAATAATGGATAATGGGTGCAACCAAGGATAAGCGTATCAATATTTGTCGTTTTCTTTAATGGTCTTAGTGTTTCCATGACAACTTGTTCTGCTTGGTCTCCTTTTAAGATCCCCTTTTCAACCATGGGTACAAATAATGGGCAAGCAAGTGCTGTCACGTCAAGATCCGCATTAATTTGTGCTAATGCAGTTGTATAAGCGTTACTTCGAATTGTTCCTTCTGTACCGATGATCCCTATTTGCTGATTTTTTGTTGACTTAATCGCAGCCCTTGCCCCTGGCTGAATAACACCGATAATTGGAATTGGTAATATGTTTTTTAATTCTTCTAATGCAAATGCAGTTGCTGTATTACAAGCAATCACAACCATTTTAATGTTTTTTTTCATTAAAAATTGAATCATTTCTTTTGTATATTGCCTTACTTCATGTTCAGGTCTTGGACCATATGGACACCGTAATGTATCACCGACATAAACTAACTCTTCCTTCGGTAATTGACGCATAAGTTCATACGCTACCGTTAGCCCTCCAACACCTGAGTCAATAACTCCTATTGCTCGTTTCAACATGACACCTCATTTATGATCTAACTAGTGAATCTTTATTTTACCATAGGGCTATCTTTTTTAGAAAAATAGTCAATTACACTCTGTTTTTACATGCACTGTTCCAAACATTATTCATAAACTAACAATGACTAAATAATTCCCTCATTCGCATCTTAATCGACAGCAAGGAGGGGTACCATTTGAACAATCCAGATCAATACAAGAAGAGTAGTATTCTAACGAAGAGGGAAAAAGAAGTTTTTGAAATACTCGTTCAAGATAAAACGACAAAGGAAATTGCTGCACAACTATTCATTTCTGAAAAAACAGTCAGAAACCATATTTCTAACACAATTCAGAAATTGGGCGTTAAGGGGCGTTCACAGGCTGTTGTAGAGCTTTTACGCATGGGAGAATTGAAGCTCTAAACAAAACCGACTTTCCTTTGGGGAAGTCGGTTTATTTTTTTACGTTTTAATAATTATTTCATTAAATGACATGTTCAAACGCCTCACAATTAATTCACTCTTCATTTACGTTTATATAACTGCTGAATCCCAACATATAATATTAATTTTTTCTCCAAGTACTAACCTTAATACAGCCAAAAGAATGTACCACTTGCGACCTATTTGTTACCAACTAGTCAACTTTAAGATTGTGTGGATTTAATACGTTAAGCATTTTGAAAGATTAAAAAATCCTAATCCCTCCTTGTTTTTAGCGAGGAATTAGGATTTTGATCTTAAACAATAGCGCCCGATTGCAGTACTATTGTTGACTTTGGGCAATGCTAAGTAACTTCCTACCTATGGTCAGAATCACAAGACTGGTTATCCATAAAATCAACATAGAACCCAAGCCAATCAATGTCCACCATGCATCTATTTGATGTCCTCCGATGCTGATTTTTAACGGTACAAAAAGTAACGTCACTATCGACAACAGGCAAAGAAGCGTTCCTGTAATATAGTAGGCACTCACTTGAAAGAGATGAGCCAGCGGAAAGAAATGCACTCCAACAATAATAGCCATAATCGGAAAGAACCAATCGAAATGCCCTATTACATTGGTTACAATAGCGGCAATAATAATCAACCCAAATTCTGTCGCGAAAACAATATTAAACCACTTGTTAACATTCTTAGCGTTACGGGATTTATTAATATTAGACAGATTTCGAGAACTCCTGATTATTCTAATTCCAGAGCAAAATAATGCAGCACCGATTAATATGGCTAAAATCATTAACCAGATTGCACCCGATACCTGTAAACCTCCAATTCCAATGTCTGCCCACACCGTTCCAAAAAAGGCCATAAACATCACACCTGAAGCCGTACCACGTACATCCGCTTTTGTAACAACGTCTTCTGCCACACGCTCCCCTCCTTGTTTACCATTTTATCCTACCTTCGTCCGTTAAATGGCCCTGAAATGCAATACGGGCTTTATTCTGTATTAAGGAATTGCGCCCGTTTACGGAATAAACCCATTGATTCTTAAATGGTAATTCTCGCCTAGTGACGCTATAGCGAAAGTATCATTTTTTTAAAAGGTCAAATCTTCATTGCATTTACCATTGTGTCGAGCTTATTTAAAGTTTTCCAGTTACGGATTGTCACAGGAACCCCTAATTTCTGAAGGCTATTCGCTAGCTTGGAATTTTGAATACTATGATGAAATAAAAGATAAATTTCCCGACCCACAATTAGATTTGTTTCTTTTTCACTTTTATAACTGTTTAATAGCTCAACTCCTTCCTTCGATGGAGGTTTAGGCAATAAAGCAACATATAGACTTTCTCCTACTGATGATGCTTTTGCCTCAGACATGACTTTCTCTGGAAACGGACAATTTCCGATAATACTTTCCAATTCCGTAGCTGTTCTTAAAACAACTTTGATCGAAAAGCCGAGTTCCTCCTCAATTTATTTCTGCAACGATTCTTCCCTTTCATTCGATTCAAACAAGATATTACCGCTTTGAATATATGTTTGAACTCGGCTAAAGCCAATTGCTTCAAGAGCGCACCTCAATTCGGCCATTTTGATCTTATTTTTTCCACCTACGTTAACACCTCGTAACAGTGCAATATAAATCATCATTCTACTCCTTTTCCAGCATTACGTTTCGCACCATTCAGATAGAGTGTGCTTTGCAATAAAAGCACGCCCCATATATACAATTACGTACACAAAAAGGAAAATAAAAACACACTTATTATCCGTCTCTCTCCAGCATTGTATAGATTTCAATCAAGTTTCCATCCGGATCACGCAAATGAGCAATCCGGGCGCCCCACTCTGTACGATCATGGGGCTCGTTCACAAACATAATGTCCTTTTCGCGAAGATGCTTGTAAGCCTTATCGACATCTTCCACCTTAAACTGAAACAAGAATAATGACTGTGTTTCCGCATCCACAGGCTTATTTTCCTCACCGACTCCTCCAACCATCACATTTCGAGGTAAAAGTTCCATTTTGGTTTCTCCCGTGTCAAAGAGAGCATACTCCATGTCTTCCTCATACAGGCTAATTGGCAATTCAAGCTGGTTTTTGTAAAACGAAATGCTTTTTCTGAAATCTTTGACCAAAAGCCTAATTTGCAGTAGTTTCAATTTCATCACCTCCCCAAAAGTAAGATTGTTTGATCCCATTCATTCCCTTATCTGACGACCTTCTCTTACTATAAAACAACTTGACTGACACATGCGGTCAGTCAAGTTCAGATTTTTGGTGATGATGAAATAATTTTGAAATAGCATCAACTGCTGTTCCATAAAGAAGCAAAAAATTAGGAACATAAGTAGAAATGGCATTTTCATCAAGTTTAAAATAAGCCCGATCTTTTGATCGTTCCACAATCGCGTGTCCAAATAACCAATGATCACATAGATCATTAATGGCGTGCGGAGCACCTTAAATGCAAACCGTCAGTAGTTGATTCTGATTTTCCCAATCAGGTAAAATATTTTGAAGAAAAAACTGCCGAGTTGAAAATTTTTCTGGCTTTTTGAATATAATATCTGTGATGGATAGGGATTGAATGCGATCCACTCGAAAGCTGCGAATATTACGGCGTAAATGGCAATAGGCGATGACCTACCATTTTTCTTTCCAATACGTCAATCCATATGGATCAATCCGACGTTCCTGCAAGGAGGCTTGGTATCCCTTTTGATACACTATAGTGAGCGTGTTGCCATCTGCCATTGACATTTCCAGCTTCTGAAGAAACGAATGAAAATAGTAGACCAGATTAAATTAATCCCAAAACGGTTCTGGATATATTCATGGACAGATGGTGAATTTGAATTAGTTCATTGACAATATCTAAATATACCGCACTGATGTCTGGATTATGTTCTTTTTTGTTAATCAGGCTGTTAAAGTGTTCGAATTTAACATCTTTTTCAAATTGCTCTATTATTGATTGTGATTGAATCGTCTGACGAGCAAGATGATGATCGCCGTTTTCGAATGCGGAAAGTGAGTTTTGATAAGTTTTTTCTATATACATCATGATGGTTTCTATATGGTTGATATCTTTTTCTGTAAAGTGGATGTTTCTTAAGCTTACCTTTTTAGTTTCTTTTATAAAGCTGACGACTGTATCACCTATATTTTCAATATCATTTAATATATTAAGCAATTTTACTTCTTCTGTAGATTGATAAGAAGATAGATTTTGCTGTCCTAGTTTTAATAAATATTTTTGAATTTTAATGTATGATGCATCAATTGTTTCTTCTACTTCAAAAATGGATTCTCCATCAATTTCTCCCCTCATAAAAGCGTTTAATTTCATAATCATATTTTCTTGGACATGCGTAGATAATCGGGCAATTTCTTTTTTGCTTTGATTTAGGGCTTCGTCGGGAATTTCTAATAGTTTATCATTTAACTTAACTTTATAACCAATGCCCTCCTCTTTTCGGGGGAACAGTTTTTTGAAAAGCTTGTATATAAACGGAATTAGAGGAAAGAAAAGTGCAGCAATTACTATATTGAAGAGAGTATGAAAGTGCGCAATCTGTCTCTCCGAACTTCCTGGAAGATAAGGTACAAAGTCTGTTAACATTCCAAATATAACCAATGCTAATAGAACACCGGTCGCTTTAAATAAAAAAGTAAATACCGCAAGTTTCCTACCTTCCCAACTTGAAGCAATACTTGAAATAATAACTGGTAAGGTGGAACCCACATTGGCCCCGAGCACAAGTGGTAATACTGCATCTACAGATAGGACATCTGATTTGACGAATGCAATTCCAATAATGATCATTGCCGCACTGCTATGCATGAGTGCGGTTAAAAGCATAGCTATGAAAGCAAAAAGAAATGGATTTGTAGAGATATTTGATAAATATGCTAACATCTCTGAACTTTCACTTAATGGTTGCAAGGCAGCAGTAATCGCTCCAATGCCAAAGAATATAAAACCAATACTGATTAAAATAGAACCAATATTTCTCCATAATACTTTTTTGATAAACAATAGAAAAATGGCCCCAATAAAGATAAAAACAGAAGCATATTCCACTATATCAAATGCAAGTACTTGAACAGTTAATGTTGTTCCAATGGCAGAACCTAAAACAACTCCAAAGGCCTGATCTAAAGTGATAACAGATCCACCTACAAGACCCACAATCAAAATGGAGGTGACTGTACTACTTTGCAAGAAGAAAGTAGCAACGATACCACTTAATACTCCTTTAATTCTAGTGTTCGTTATATGTGTTAAAAATTCACGCATTTTAGTAGCAGCTAAACGTTGCAATGTGCTACTAAGCAAATGTGTTCCGTACAAAAATATTCCTAAGCCACCAATAAAAGCCAATGCAATAGAAAACATAGTCTAATTCCTCTCTATATATTATTATCGATAACTTGAATATAAATTCTTGCTGCATTGACTAAATGGTCTCCAACACGCTCTAAAAAACGACTAATAATAACTGTCTTTAATTTACTTTCTGTAATAGCTTTCTTTTTGTTAATCAATGTAACAAGTTCTTTGTAAGTATGTTTGTTTAATTGGTTTACATATTGATCATTATCAATAACTTTCTGAAGTGTAACAGAGTCATCATTCTTTATTCCATTTTTAAGCCAAACTATCATTTTATTTTCATACTGAAAAAACTGGTGAATCATTGGTCGTAAATCTTCTGCATCCGCTTCTTTACTCACCTTAATTATATTTGTCATTTGATCACCAACTCTTTCTAATTCACGAATAATCCGATTCATCGTAAACAGCCATTTAATTTCGCGCTTATCCAAAGATTGTAGCGATATGACTTCACGTATTGTCTTCTCTACTTTTTTCTCATTTTTATTAACGCAATGCTCCATTTTCATGATATTTTCTTTGTTTTCAATACTTGGATTTTCCAAATAATGTATATAATGGTTTTTCATATCGATGAGATCTATTAATATTTGGTTTACCAATTCCTTTATGATTGCTCTTTTTTCATCATAGTAATTTTTCCGTGTCAACATAATATGCCTCCTTATATCAAAGTTATTTCTTAAAACAGTAGATTAGCATATCAAATCCAAATAAAATAAATATGCCGAAATTTCTATTAGTAAATGTCTACAAAAGACGGTAGGAAAATATAGATGTTTTATGGAGATAGCAGGAAAACAGCAGAAGCTTAATGACACATAAATATAGGAAGGCTTCAACTACTGGATGGACATTTTAATGTGAAAATAAAAATCCGCAAAAACACCTCAAATAAATTGAGATTGTTTTTGCGGATCTCTGCTTCTCCATATCCTTTATTTCATTATCTGTTATTAAACCACTAAGTGTAAGCGTTGTCAAGAAGTGAAGCCTATCTTAGAAAATAACACATTAGCTGTCCATACGTTCATACTAGCAACCAAATGTATTTTATTCGATAAGATAAAAAATATTCTGTTAATATATATTGACAAAAATAGTTTGTTTATCTAATATAAGTGTAAGCACATACATTTGAATACATATTTCTTGGGAGAGATGATGAGAACCCAAATTTTTAATTAGACAGGTAGAAGTATTTGTCTGAATAAAAGTTTGGTTTTTTTTCGTCTATTGCCACTGTCTACACAAAGTGTCTTTCTTAAAGGGGGTGTAGTGGGCGATTTTAGTTAGTTAAAGCTGATGTTGCACACTAGATGTAAAATTATAAAGGAGGAACGAGATGTGAGAAGGAGAAAGATATTTCTAATGATGATTGTTGCAATTTTTATATTAGCTTCATGCGGTACTAGTAGTGGAGGTAGCGATGACGGTACTAGTGATGACAGTGGCACAGATGATAATCCAACAGAAATCAGCTTTTATTTCCCTGTTGCAGTAGGCGGGCCGGTTGCAAATATCGTAGAGGGACTAGCAGAAGAATTTGAAGAAGAGAACCCTGGCATAAAAGTAAACGCAAAGTTCGGTGGTGATTATGCTGAAACAATGACACAAGTTATGGCATCTGCGCAAAGTGGAAACCCACCTGAATTGGCTGTGTTATTTTCTATTGATCTATTTACTTTAATAGAAAACGATCTTATTGAAGAGTTGACGCCTTTATTCGATGATGATATGTTAGATGACTTTTATGATGGCTTTATGGCGAATTCTCAGATCGGTGATGATGTATGGAGTTTACCTTTCCAACGAAGTACAATCGTATTGTATTACAATAAAGACGCTTTTGAAGAAGCAGGGCTTAATCCGGAACAGCCGCCAGAAGATTGGGACGAATTAGTTGAATATGGTAAAAAGTTAACGATTGATGATGGCAATACACAGTGGGGCCTTGAAATTCCAAGTACCGGGTATCAATACTGGATGCTACAAGCTCTTGCATTACAGACAGAAGATAATATCATGTCTGATGATGGAAAAGAAACTTATTTTGATGCTCCATATACAAAAGAAGCAATGCAATTTTATGCAGATTTGGGGCAAAAAGAAAATGTTATGCCTAAGGGAATTATTGAGTGGGCGACTGTTCCTTCCGATTTCCTTAGTGGGAATACAGCTATGATGTACCATACTACCGGTAATCTTACAGAAGTAAAAGATAAGGCAGATTTTGATTTTGGAGTTTCTTATTTACCAGCTAACAATCAGTACGGGTCTCCTACTGGTGGAGGAAACTTATATTTATTTAAAGATATAGGAGATGCTGAAAGAGATGCTGCATTAAAGTTTATGGAGTTCTTAACCGAACCTGAAAGAGTTGCACAGTGGTCCATTGATACTGGGTATGTGGCGACAAGAGATTCCGCTTATGAAACAGATCTACTGAAAGAATATGTGGACGATTTCCCAGAAGCATTAGTTGCAAGAGAACAGCTTGAATATGCCGATAGTGAAATGGCAACATATCAAAATGGAGAAATCCAGGAAATGTTTAATGACACACTTCAAGCCATATTAGAAGGTAAAATCTCTGTAGATGAAGGACTCGATAAAGCTCAAGAAAATGCTGAAAAGATTTTGGAGCCATTCCAAGATTGATCAATTACTAGGTATAATATGAAGAGACTTGATAGATTAGGTCTCTTCATAAATACATAGGATAAGAGGGGGCTATCTAAGCAAATGGAACAGTCAAACCCAACATTAAAATCGAAAGTAGTAAAAAGAATACGTGACAATGCTTTTGCGTACGCATTGTTGTTACCTTCATTTATATTTCTGGCCCTTTTCACATTTTATCCGATTATTAAATCAATTAGACTGAGTTTCTTTAGCGGACCTGTTACAAGGCTAGAATTTGCTGGTTTAGATCAGTATAAAAGTGTTCTCAGTGATCCGTTATTAGGAAAAGTATTATTAAATAACGCTATTTTCTTAATAGGAACTGTACCAATAGGGCTTTTACTTGCCATGTGGCTTGCTATTTGGCTTAATAAAAAAATAAGAGGAAGTGCTATTCTAAGGGCTTCTTTTTTCTATCCAGTTGTCGTCCCGTTAATTGCAGTTGCTAATATATGGTTGTTTATATACACACCTAAATATGGTTTAGTAAATAGATTTTTGTCTTTTCTTGGGATGCACGGTCCAAACTGGTTAGGAAATAGTTCCGTCGTAATGATTGCATTAATTATTATGATTATTTGGAAAGATGTAGGATTTTATATGATTTTTTACTTAGCTGGTTTACAAAATTTACCTACGGATGTTTATGAAGCAGCAATGCTTGAAGGAGCCAAACCTTTCCAAGTATTTAGAAAGATTACGTTTCCGCTCATGATGCCAACTACTTTATTCGTAGGTATTGTAGCAATTACCAATTCATTTAAAAACGTCGATCACCTATATATCATGACAAAAGGCGGTCCCGATAATGCAAGTAATTTATTGCTATTCTATATTTATGAAGTCGCCTTTACCAATTGGGATTTAGGAAAAGCAGCTGTGCTTACATTGATACTTATCGCAATTCTATTAATTATTACTGCCTTTAACTTTTTCTACTTAGACAAAAAAATACATTACTAAGGAGGATGAAATAAATGGGACGTGTTGTGAACATTACTTTATTAATAATATTAGCTGTTATATTCATCCTTCCGCTTTTATGGGTTTTAATAACTTCATTTTCTCCAGCTCAAGAAGTAATAAACTCAGATTCTAACCCTTTTTGGACTTCAAATCCAACGTTTGATAACTATAAAGAAGCATGGGAGGCTGCTCCTTTTCTACGCTATTATTATAACACTTTTATTATTGTGTTCGGTGTACTAATCGTGCAATTAGTAACTATTACACTAGCTGCCTATGCCTTTGCCCGTTTAAACTTTAAAGGAAAGAATATTTTGTTTATATTATTCCTAATTCAACTTATGATACAGCCAGAGATTTTACTATTTCCAAACTATCAAGTGATGAGTGATTTAAATCTTGTTGATTCGAAATTAGCGGTGATGATGCCTTACTGGGCCTCTGCATTTGGTGTGTTTTTATTAAGGCAAACATTTAAACAAGTGCCATACGAATTGGACGAATCCTCCAAAATGGATGGAAGTAAATGGTATCAAACATTATGGCATGTTTACATACCAGCAGCAAAACCAACTTATATTGCTTTTGCACTCGTTTCAATCAGTACTCACTGGAGTAATTTTATGTGGCCGTTAATCATCACAGATTCAGTAGAAAACCGACCATTAACTGTAGGGTTAGCATTGTTTGCCCAGTCGTTTGAAACTGGTGCACAATGGGGAGTAATCACAGCAGGTACTGTGATGGTTATATTGCCATTGCTTATTGCGTTTTTCATATTTCAGAAACAGTTTGTATCCAGCTTTATGCATTCTGGTATAAAATAAGACAATCCTTTGCCATAGTTAAATAGAAAGTATTCAAAATCAAATTAAATAAATGAGTCAGTCTGAGAGATGAGTAAGACTGCAATTAACCGATAAGAACGGGTTAATTGTGGTCTTTTTCTTTAGCAAAAAATAGGTAGTTTATTGTAGAGAGGTGTAGATACGATGGGAAAACTTGAAGCATTTATTTTTGATTTAGACGGGACAATATATATCGGAGATGAAC
>JAPFCO010000046.1 GCA_026169505.1 Pseudogracilibacillus sp. | reverse complement strand
TGGTAAAGTAAGTACAACTAGAATTGGCTTCACAAATATATTTAAAACAGATAAAATAATACTCGCGAACAAAGCTGTTTTAAAGTCTGCAATATAAAAAGACTGGAATAAAAAAGATACAGCCATTAAGGCGATTGCATTTAGAAATATCGATGTAAACCAGTTTATAAATCGTTTCAAAGGTATCTAACTCCCTTCATAGGTATGAGTATCATTTCATCATGATATCGATTCTAATTTGATATGTTCATACCCGAATTCATAAACGGCGGATATGATATACGTGTACTGAACAATTGCAGATTGTTTTAATTAATCATATTTCCAAGTGAAAAATCGCTCTTTACCAAGTCGACCTTTTAAACCATCGATATACACTTTATTTTCATCCGATGTATTGTCTAACTTCTCCAACATACCTTCAGCTTGGGAACGATGTTTTAAAATTGCATCCAACTTAAAGTCGAAGTGTTCTTCCAACGAAATCGCGATATCTGGTTCACCAAGTACTTCTTCAAAGTTATTCGTAATCGCACTTGCCCAAACTGTTGGTCGTACCTCTTCATCCATCAGTCGTACAGCTTCAATCGTTGCCTCTCCTAATGCGTTGTGGTCTGGATGTACGCCATGGTCTGGATAGTGCGTAATAACCAGTGATGGCTCAATTTCTTCTAAAATAGCCTTAATATCTTTTGCTACATGTTCTAGTTTTTCAAATTCAATTGTTTTATCACGGTAACCTAACAGTCGATAGTCAATATCTAGAAATTCACATGCTTCTTTTAGTTCTTCTTTTCGAATTTCAGCCAATGTTTCTCGATTTGCGAAAGGTGGTGTACCCATATTTCGTCCCATTTCCCCAAGTGTTCCACATAAATAAGTAACAGGGACTCCCTTTTTTCTAAAATGATAAATAGAACCAGCTGCCCCAAATGACTCATCATCAGGATGTGGATAAATGATTACTACATGTTTTTGATTTTCCATTGTATGCCTCTTCTCTGTCAATTTATTTAAAAGGTTGTTCACTAATTTGTAAAGCGACCATCAATCTGCCTTCAGCATCATGACCTGCAAGCAGTAAATCATCTTTTTGATAGATCTCCCAGTCTGTTAATCCTTCTGCATATACCCAACCTAATTCTGTTTTCAAACCAACTCGATGACCTACATCACCTTTAATAACAGCATTAGAAAATGTTACTTTTGCATTACGAATGTAAGCACCGACATTTACTCCTTCATTCCCAAAATGACTGGCATATGCACCATTTGTTGTTTCTAAATGAATGTAGACTGGTTTATTTGTAAATGCGTCTAATTTTTCTTGTACTTTACTCTTGTCAATTGGTTCCATCATGTAAAACTCCCTCCAATATTCCTATTTTAAGCTTACAAATAAAGTGCATCTACGTCAAAAATAATGAACGAAATAGATGAAAATTCATCCTCCATCTATTTCTATTAAAAAAGAAAATAGATTACCGACAAAGCCAATCGGTAATCTTATGGATCTTATGCTTTTGCAACTGTTTCTTTCAACATTTTTTCCATTCGTGCTTGATCTCGTTCTAGAATAGCTTTTAAATAATAACCAGTATAAGATTGTTCTACTTCCCCAATCTCTTCTGGTGTTCCAGTAGCAACTACTTGCCCGCCACCGTCACCACCTTCAGGACCTAAATCAATGATATAATCGGCAGTTTTAATGACATCTAAGTTATGTTCAATAATAATGACTGAATCACCATTATCAACAAGTCGCTGTAAAACAGACAATAATCGTTTAATATCATCCGTATGCAACCCTGTCGTCGGTTCATCTAATATATAAATAGTTTTCCCATTTGAGCGTTTATGTAACTCGCTCGCTAATTTTACCCGTTGGGCCTCCCCACCTGATAGTGTCGTTGCTGGTTGACCTAATTTGATATACCCTAAACCGACATCAGCAATTGTTTGCAACTTCCGATTTATTTTAGGAATATTACTGAAGAAATGTAACGCTTCTTCAATTCTCATATCAAGTACATCGGCAATGTTTTTCCCTTTAAACGTAATATCTAATGTTTCACGATTATAACGTTTACCATCACATATTTCACAAGGAACATATACGTCTGGCAAGAAATGCATTTCTATTTTTAATATACCATCTCCACGACACGCCTCACATCTACCACCTTTTACATTAAAACTAAAACGGCCTTTTTTATAGCCGCGAATTTTCGCCTCATTCGTCTCAGCATATACATCACGCACATCATCAAAGACCCCTGTATAAGTTGCTGGGTTCGATCTTGGTGTACGTCCAATTGGCGCTTGGTTAATATCAATGACTTTATCAACATGCTTTAGCCCTGTTATTTTTTCATGTTGACCTGGACGATGTTTGCCTCTATATAAATGTTTCGCCAATGATTTATATAAAATTTCATTGACTAGAGTACTTTTTCCTGAACCAGACACACCTGTAACAACTGTCATCAACCCTATCGGAAACTCAACATCGACCTTTTGCAAATTATTCTCAGCTGCTCCTACTACTTTAATAAAGCGATTATCTGCCTTACGTCGTTCCGCTGGTAGAGTTACAAACTCCTTACCTGATAAATATTTTCCTGTTAATGAATGACGATTACGCATAATTTGTTTAGGAGTTCCATCTGCGACTACTTCCCCGCCATTATCACCGGCACCAGGTCCTATGTCAATAATCCAATCAGCAGCTAACATCGTATCTTCATCATGTTCGACGACAATTAATGTATTATCCAAATCACGCATATACTGCATCGTTTCAATTAGGCG
This sequence comes from Pseudogracilibacillus sp., assembly GCA_026169505.1. Classification (GTDB taxonomy): domain Bacteria; phylum Bacillota; class Bacilli; order Bacillales; family Amphibacillaceae; genus Pseudogracilibacillus. The sequence continues at coordinate 4,013 of JAPFCO010000046.1, read as the reverse complement.
GTTATTATCACGTTGATGCAATCCGATAGACGGTTCATCTAACACATATAGTACACCTGTTAAAGCAGAACCGATCTGTGTTGCTAAACGGATTCGCTGTGCTTCCCCACCTGATAATGTGCCAGCATTTCTTGCCATCGTTAAATAGTTCAAACCGACATTATTCAAAAAATAAAGTCGATCATTAATTTCTTTTAAAATCATACTAGCAATTTGCGCTTCCTTTTCTGTTAATTCCAGCGAAGTGAAAAACTTCACCGCCTCAGCAACAGATAATTCGGTTACTTGACTAATATGTTTATCTTCAATATAGACTGCCAATGCTTCTTGATTTAATCGATGTCCATCACAAGTCGGGCATGCTGTTTCTGACATGTATCTACCTAATGTTTCACGGATAAAATCAGAAGAAGTCTCTTTATAGCGGCGAGCAATATTGTTTATGACCCCTTCGAATTGAATTCGATTATTTCGCTCTTTACCAAAATCAGACACATAATGGAATGTAATATAATCTTCTCCACTACCATATAAAATTATATCCAACTGTTTTTTTGATAATTTATTTACCGGTGTATTCATATTAATTTTATAATGGGTAGCAACTGCCTTTAGTAATTGTGGATAGTATTGCGAACTAATTGGCTCCCAGGCCGCAATAGCATGTTCTTTTAATGTTAACGTTCGATCTGGAATGACTAAGTCTAGATCAACCTCTAAATTTGTACCAAGCCCATCACAAGTAGAACACGCACCAAAGGGGCTATTAAAGGAAAACAAACGCGGTTCTAATTCATCAATGGAAAACCCACATTCTGAACATGCATGATTTTCGTTCATCACGATTTCTTCCCCATCAATAATATCGATGATCACTCGTCCTTCACCTAAAGGAAGTGCCGTTTCTAACGAGTCTGTTAAACGACTTTCAATCCCCTCTTTTATGACGATTCGATCGACAACAACTTCGATGGAATGTTTTTTATTTTTATCCAATGTTATCTCATCGGTAATTTCACGCATTTCTCCGTCCACACGAATCCGAATATAACCTTCTTTTTGTAAGTTTTCTAATACTTTTACATGTTCGCCTTTTCGTCCCGATACAACTGGGGATAAAATCTGTAGACGCGTGCGTTCTGGGTATTGTAATACTTGATCAGCCATTTGTTGAATCGTTTGTGAGGCTATTTCAATGCCGTGAATTGGGCAAAATGGTCGACCAACACGAGCATATAACAATCGTAAATAATCGTATATTTCAGTCGCTGTTGCAACTGTTGAACGAGGATTTTTATTTGTCGTTTTTTGGTCGATTGAAATAGCTGGTGATAATCCTTCAATCGTGTCTAGATCAGGTTTATCCATCTGACCTAAAAACTGACGTGCATACGCAGATAAAGATTCCACATAACGACGTTGACCTTCTGCATATACCGTATCAAATGCTAATGATGATTTACCCGATCCGGATAACCCCGTCACAACGACAAGTTTGTTTTTCGGTATATCGATATTCATATTTTTTAAATTATGTGCTCTAGCTCCGCGGATTTTAATTTTTTTCCCTGGCATAAGCCTCTTCATCCTTCCAAATATATGACCTTATCTTGATTAGCCTATATTGCTTTTAATTCGAAAATAATATCCCGTAACTCGGTTGCACGCTCAAAGTCAAGTGCTTTTGCTGCAGCGCGCATTTCTTCTTCCATTTGCTCGATAACTAGTTCACGTTCCTTTTTAGGCAATTCTACAATTTTTGAAATTTCATTTACTTCATATTCTGCTTCATCTTCAGCAGCAATTGTGGCTCGAATTAATCCTCGTACTTCTTTTATAATCGTCGTTGGTGTAATACCATACTTTTCATTATGGGCTTGTTGAATCTCACGACGTCGGTTCGTTTCATCAAGGGCAAATTGCATTGAGTCGGTTATTTTATCTGCATACATAATGACCTGACCATGCTCGTTCCTTGCCGCTCGTCCCATTGTTTGGATTAAGGATCGTTCTGACCGTAAAAACCCTTCCTTATCTGCATCAAGTATCGCCACTAATGATACTTCTGGCAAATCAAGTCCTTCTCGAAGCAGGTTAATTCCGACAAGTATATCGTATTTCCCAACTCGTAGGTCACGGATGATTTCAATTCGGTCTAACGTTTTTACTTCCGAATGTAAATAAGCAACATTAAAATCTAACTCCTTCAAGTAGTCTGTTAAATCTTCAGACATCCGTTTTGTTAACGTTGTAATTAAAATACGTTCATTTTTTTCAATCCGTTGGTTCATTTCTCCAATTAAATCATCGATTTGTCCATCGATTGGACGAATATCTACTTCCGGATCTAGTAACCCTGTTGGGCGGATAATTTGTTCAATGATATCTTTCGTATGTTCCAATTCAAATGGACCTGGCGTTGCTGATATATAGACATTTTGTTTTGTTTTCTGTGAAAACTCTTCAAATTGTAATGGTCGGTTATCCAATGCCGATGGTAAACGAAATCCATGATCAACTAACATTTGTTTACGAGCTTTATCACCATTATACATGCCCCGGATTTGTGGTAAAGTCGCATGTGATTCATCAATTACAACGAGGAAGTCATCTGGAAAGAAATCTAACAATGTATATGGTGTTGAACCAGGTTCTCTTAACGTAATATGACGCGAGTAATTCTCAATTCCAGAACAAAATCCCATTTCACGCATCATTTCCAAGTCATAATTCGTTCGTTGTTCTAAACGCTGCGCTTCTAACAAATGATTTTTAGATTCTAACTCTTTCAGACGACTTTCTAATTCAAGCTCAATATTTCGAATCGCAATTTTCATTTTATCTTCATTCGTTACGAAGTGTGATGCTGGGAAAATTGCCACATGTTCTCGATCACCAATAATCTCACCTGTTAATGCATCTACTTCGCGAATTCGGTCAATTTCATCACCAAAAAACTCTATCCTCATACAATGCTCTTCACGTGATGCTGGAATAATTTCAACGGAATCACCACGAACACGGAATGTCCCACGTTTGAAATCAATATCGTTCCGTGCATATTGAATGTCAACTAATTCTCGAAGTAGCTCATTCCGTTCTATTTCCATGCCCATTCTTAAAGAAAGTACTTGGTCTTTATAATCTTTTGGTGAACCTAAACCATATATACATGAGACACTTGCAACAATTAACACATCCCGACGTTCAAATAAAGAGGATGTTGCTGAGTGTCGTAATTTATCTATCTCATCATTAATACTTGCATCCTTTTCAATGAAAGTATCTGTTGATGGCACGTAAGCTTCTGGTTGAAAATAGTCATAGTAACTAACAAAATATTCAACTGCATTATGTGGGAAATATTCTTTAAATTCACTATATAGTTGTCCTGCTAACGTTTTGTTATGAGCAATGACTAATGTTGGACGATTTATTTGTTCAATCACATTAGATACAGTAAATGTTTTCCCTGTCCCTGTTGCACCTAATAATGTTAAATGATTATTTCCTTCATTTACTTGGTTAACTAATTGTTCAATCGCTCTTGGTTGGTCTCCTTCTGGTTTATAAGACGAAACAAGTTCAAATTTATCTACCATTTTAGAACCCCTATCTTTATACAGTCTAGTCAATATCATCATACAGATTTATCCTTCCCAACTACAGGTTGGAACGACGTAGCTGATCTAGACAATAATCAAATTGATTCAGTCATTTCTTATATTATATCATAAATGCGAACTAACATTCCATTAACTAAATTTTCAATGATAATCAATATTAAATCGTATATTTCTTTAGTACATACTATTGCGGAAAAATCTTGCGCTCTAACTTTACTTAGCTTTCCTTAACCGAGAGTTAAGCCACTTCAGGCTATGTGAGGTCGTCCGAGATTGACATTCATTACAAGCGGATTCCACGAGACTCCCCGTAGGAAAAGCAATAATTGAAAATCCACTTGCAACATTTTATTATTTCCTCTTATTTTCGAATAGCATAAAAAGAAG
>JAPFCO010000278.1 GCA_026169505.1 Pseudogracilibacillus sp. | reverse complement strand
ATTTGTCCATCTGTATCTAATCCAATATGAATTGTTTCATTTGTAAAGTTTTGAATTTGCTTACCACTTGCTGCAGTAACTGTACGCATATTAGTAGTAGAGCCGTCTCCTACTAAGTGTGTCTCGTTCTCTGATACTGTATGGCCTTCATTCATTTGACCTAAAGCCCAGTCAACTACTGCACCCTTATAAGCCACTCCTCTACGGTTTACAAATGTCGTTGTTCCAGCTGCAAAGTGATCTACTGCTCCAAAAGATACTTTTGCATTATCATATGCAAATACTTCTGTTACGATGTTTGCTACTGTTTCTTCGGTCTCATTATCCGAAATATAGTTCTCTACGTATGTCACAGAACTATTTTCTTCCGCAACAACGATGACGTGGTTGAATAATGCAACTTCTTTATCTTCTTGCCAAAATAATGTTTGAAGTGGTTGTTCAATTTCAACATTTTTTGGTACGTAAACAAATACTCCACCATTCATTAGTGCTGCATGAAGTGCTGTTAACTTATGTTCATCAACTTGTACTGCATCAGACATATAATACTTTTGAACAAGATCACTATGGTCTTGTAAAGCTGTGAAAATATCTGTGAAAATAACTCCTTTTGCTTTTAAATCATCGCTTAACGCATGATAAGCAACTGTTTGATTTCTTAAAATCAGAATGTCTTCAGGCACATTATCTTGATCGATAAAGTCATTCAATTGTTCTGGAATATTTTGAAGTGATTCAATTACTTCGCCTTCAGAAGTATGCTTGAAATTCGTAAAGTTCCATCGATTGATTTTCGTTTTATCCGGTCTAGGTAAATCAAGTGAATTCACCAAATCTAAACCTTCTACACGCAATGCTTGCATCCATTCTGGTTCTTGATGTTTCTTAGAAAATTGTTCAACATATTCTTTATCAAAAGGTAATTTAGTAACTGTTGTCATTGGACTATCCCTCCTAACTCTTAAGCGTTAACTGTTTCGTCTTCGATTCCTAACTCTTCTTTAATCCACTCATAACCGTCTTTTTCTAAACGTTTAGCTAAGTCAGCTCCGCCAGATTTAACGATTTTCCCTTGCATGATAATGTGTACATGGTCAGGTGTAATGTAGTTAAGTAAACGTTGGTAGTGAGTAATGATTAGGCAACCTAGTCCTGTTTCTTCACGTACTTTATTTACCCCGTCCGCTACAATTTTAAGTGCGTCAATATCTAAACCAGAGTCAATCTCATCTAAAATTGCGATTCCTGGTTGGATCATCATTAATTGTAAAATTTCATTACGTTTCTTCTCTCCACCTGAGAAACCTTCGTTCAGGTAACGTTGAGCCATGTTTTTATCAATATCTAACTCATCTAAAGCTCCGTCCATTTCTTTAATAAACTTCATTAATGAAATTTCGTCGCCTTCTTCTCTACGTGCGTTAATTGATGAACGTAAGAAATCGGAAGTAGTTACACCACTAATTTCGCTTGGATACTGCATTCCTAAGAATACACCAGCACGGGCTCTCTCATCTACTTCCATCTCAAGGATATCTTCACCATTTAATGTGATACTTCCTTTTGTTACTTCATATTTTGGGTGACCCATAATTGCTGCAGCAAGGGTTGATTTACCAGTTCCGTTTGGACCCATTATTGCATGGAATTCACCACTTTTTATTGTAAGGGTTACTCCCTTTAATATCTCTTTATCTTCAATTGATACATGAAGATCCTTAATTTCTAATGTGTAATCAGCCATACTTGATACCTCCACATAATTTGTTATAGATTGGCATGAGTTATTCATATCTATTATCAACTCAGTCTAATTATAATCTTATCTGATTCAACTACTTTTATCAACTGATTCGATTAGGAAACTATTTAATACGCTTATGTTTCAATCAGTTGTCGTACCATGCAATGTAGTCATTATCCCCAACTCAATTCTCATTTAGACTTCAATTAATTGTAATTGTTATAATATAATAGTAATAACATAATAGAAAACCGGTACTTTTAAATCAGCACCGGTTTTCTTAAAATATATTTAGTTTGAAACAGGCACTACTGCCCCATCATAATTTTCAACGATGAATTCTTGAATTTCCTCTGAACGCAATACGTCAATTAATGTATTCAATGCTTCATTTTCTTTATCTTCTTCTCTTACTGCGATGATATTCACATAAGGAGAGTCATCACCTTCGATAAACAATGAATCTTCCAACGGATCTAACCCTGCTTCAATTGCATAGTTTGTATTAATTACTGCTAATGTATGTTCTTCTGTTTCATATAACTCCGGTAAAAATGCAGGGTCATATTCTGCTGTAAATATTAAGTTTTTAGGGTTTTCATCAATATCATCTAATGTCGCTGCATCGACCTCAACATCTTCAGCTAATGTGATTAAGCCTTCACTTTCAAACAGTCCAAGGATACGACCATGATCTGAAACGGAGTTACTTAAGATTACTTCTGTGCCATCTGGTATCGAGTCGATATCATCATATGACTCCGAATATACACCCATCGGTTCAATATGTACGCCACCAATATGTGTTAACTCATACCCTGTGTCTTCCACAGTTTGTTCTAAATAAGGAATGTGCTGGAAGTAGTTCGCATCTAATGTACCATTATCTAAATCATCATTTGGCAAAACATAATCTTCATATGGCTCAATTTCTAATTCAATATTTTCTTCAGATAATAAAGGTTGTGCTTCTTCTAAAATTTCTGCGTGAGGTACACTTGATGCACCAACGACAATTGTTGTTGGTTCGTCGCTACCAGCGTCATCACTTTCGGTAGTCTCCGTATCCTCTGAATCCCCTCCACAAGCTGCTAGAACAACAAGTAACACAACAGATAATAATGCTAAAATACTTTTCTTCATTTTGCTAATCCCCTATCTTTTATCTAATTTTTTTGATGTATAATCTCCAATGAATTGGAAAATAAAAACAATTAATACAATAATTACAGAACAAATAAATACTATATCATAGGCTCTTCTCTGAAATCCTGCATAGTACGCATAGCTTCCTAACCCACCTGCACCGATTGCACCTGCCATTGCTGTATATCCAATCAGCGCAATTGCGGTCACAGTAATACCTGATACTAATGCAGGCATCGACTCTGGTAATAACACTTTAAAAATAATGGTCGATATTTTAGAACCTACTGACTGAGCTGCTTCGATCACACCCTTATCGATTTCCTTCAGTGCAATTTCTACTAACCTGCCATAAAACGGAGCCGAACCAATTATTAATGCGGGTATAGCTGCGTTCGGTCCTCTAATTGTACCGATAAGAAAATGAGTAAATGGAAACAATAATAAAATTAAGATAATGAATGGTATTGCCCGAAATACGTTCACAATTGTAGCAGTAACAAAATTAATCCATTTATTTTCCCATAGACCATCTTTTGTCGTTAAGTAAAGTAACAGTCCGAGTAATAGCCCGATAACAAAAGTCCCGATTAAAGCAATCAATGTCATATAAAACGTTTCATATGTTGCCTCTATCAGCTTCTCTGTATCTAAATTAGTAAAATTAAGCCCCATCTCGAATCACCTCCACACCAACTGAGGTAGTTTTCATGTATGTTACTGCTTCATTTACAGCTATTTCATCACCATTCATTTGTATGATCATCGTTCCTAAGGCACCATTTTGCGTTTGTGTGATTTTTCCTTGTAAAATATTGATATCGACTGGATACCGTTTAGCTATTTCACTAATTAACGTATCATTCGTTGATTCACCGACAAAATGGAGTTGAATAATTCTTCCATCTTTTACTTGTTCTAACACATAGTCAAGACTATCGTCGTTCTCTTTATTCGTCATCAATTGTTCAACAAACTTCCTTGTAACAGGTTGCTGAGGATTTGAAAACACATCAAGTACTTTACCTTGTTCGACAATCTTTCCCTCTTCCATTACAGCTACTTTGTCACATATCTTACGGATGACATGCATTTCATGCGTAATCATCACAATGGTTAATCCAAGTTTTTCATTAATATCAACTAACAAGTCTAAAATAGCATT
>JAPFCO010000335.1 GCA_026169505.1 Pseudogracilibacillus sp. | reverse complement strand
TAATTTAAAAGCTTCATGTAATGCATTTACAGCTTGTTTAATGTGCTTATCGTGAATGAGCACCCAAATAGTTGTATGACTATCTGCCGCTTGTAAGATTTGCACATTATTTTCAATTAAAACAGATGTTAATGTAGCAAGGACACCTGGAATTCCCGTCATTTCAGCACCGACAGCTGAAACTTTCGCACAGTTTTTTGTTACTTCAACGTTAAACCCCTCATCAAGTAACATTTTTGCCGCTTCATCAGACACTTCCATTGGTAATGTAAAAACAACATAAGTTGAGGAAATATTAATGAAATCTACTGAAATTCCCGCAGTCTCCATCATGGTGAATATCCTTGCTTGTGATTCTAAATCATCTTCATCAATTTTTATAAGAATCTGAGCAATATTTTCAATATGCGCTATTCCAGTTACTAATCTATCAGGAATATCAATCCCTTTTTCTTGTCCCCATGAAGATGTTATTAAGGTTCCGCCCTCTTCCTCCAAATAAGTCGATCGAATGCGAATCGGGATTTCAGCTTGCATCGCAATTTCCACTGCACGTGGATGAATCACCTTTGCTCCATGATGTGCTAAATTAGATGTTTCCGCATATGTTACTACATCGATGGAAGATGCAGAATCAACTACTCTCGGATCAGCAGTCATCATTCCATCCACATCTGTAAAAATCTCTATAGCTTCCGCTTGTAAAGCAGCCCCAAATGCAGCTGCAGTAGTGTCACTTCCACCACGACCAATCGTTGTAATATCACCCGATTTAGTTCTTCCTTGGAAGCCAGCAACAACAACTACATCATGCGTTTTTAGTTCGTGTTTAATTCGCTCAGGTTTTACATGTTTAATTTTCGCTTCATTATATTCATCATTCGTAATTAACCCTGCTTGAGCGCCACTTAACGCCGTTGCATTAATATCGTTTTGTTGCAATTCATTTGATAGAACAACTGAAGCAATCGTCTCACCACATGACATTAACATATCAAGCTCTCGTTTCGTACTATCAGTCGTCACCTCATAGTCAACCATTTTTAATAATGAATCTGTTGCATAAGGATCTGGGCTTCTTCCAATAGCTGAAACTACCACAATGAGCTTGTATTGTTTATCTAGTGCTCCTTTAATTTGTCTTATAACGTGATCTCGATTTTCCTTCGTTTGTACAGATGTCCCACCAAATTTTTGTATTAATAAATGCATGCTTTTTAAAACCTCGCCTTTTTATTTTTAAACTAATTTATTTTTTACCAATGACGCTGCAATTTGAACTGTATTCCATGCAGCACCTTTTACTAGGTTATCAGATACAACCCATAAATGAAAGCCATTATCTAAATCTAAATCTTTACGAATTCTTCCTACAAATACATCTTTTTTCTCCTGTGCACTTAAAGGCGTTGGATAAGTTTGTGTGCTTGGATCATCTTCAAGTACAATTCCTTTGCCTTGACTGATTGTTTCTTTAAACGCATCTACAGAAACATCTTTTTGCCCAACTTCGACAAATACACTTTCCGCATGTGAATGAAAGACTGGTAATCTAACACAAGTTGCGGCAACATGTAGTGATGGCTCATGCATAATTTTTTTTGTTTCATTAATCATTTTTAATTCTTCTTTTGTAAATCCATTGTCTTCAAATACATCAATTTGTGGTAACGCATTAAATGCGATTGGATAATGTTTCTTATCTGAACCAGCTGGTAATATATTTGCTTCCATTTCTTCATCATTTAAAAACTGCTTTGTTTGGCTTGTTAATTCTTCTTGTGCTGCCAATCCTGCTCCTGAAACTGCTTGGTAAGTAGACACAATGACTCTGTCTAAGCCAAATGCCTCTTGAATTGGTTTTAGTGCAACCACCATTTGGATAGTTGAACAATTAGGATTGGCTATAATACCTTTATGATCTTGTAAGTCGCCTTCGTTTACTTCTGGAACTACAAGCGGTACATCTTCATCCATTCGATATGCACTGGTATTATCGATGACAATAGCACCGTGCTTTACTGCTTCGGGAGCTAATTTTTCTGATATAGAACCCCCTGCAGAGAAAAATGCAATATCAACATTTTCAAAACGTTCAGCTGTTGCTTCTTGGACTGTAATGTCCTTCCCGGCGAAGGAAACAACTTTACCTGCAGAACGTTTAGAAGATAATAATGTTAATTGCTCAATTTCAAATGGCTTTTCCTCTAAATATTGTAAAATCTTTTGACCTACCGCTCCAGTAGCTCCTACGATTGCGACATGATACTTTTTTACATTTGACATAAATGAATAGCCCCTTCCAACTCTTAAGACAAGTTAAAAATATTATTTACTCTCTATTTTAACATGTTTACTCAGAATATGGAATAATAAGTGGCTGAATTTGTTTTTCAAGTAATGCCTCTTCGACGGTTGGTACGAGTAAATTCATATTTGCTACAAGGGATGTTGGCTTTTTATATGGGTTATCTTGGCCAAATGGAATGAAGTATATTAGCTTACTACTCATTAAGCGCATTAAATTTACACCATTCAGTCCGAGCGCATCATTTGTAGTGACTCCTAATACAAGTGGTTTACGATTACGCAGTGTCGCTTTACTTGCCATTAAGATTGGATTATCTGTTAACGCATTTGCTAATTTACTTAATGAATTTCCTGTAAGTGGGGCAATAACCATGCAATCTAATGGTTCTTTCGGTCCTAATGGTTCCGCGTCTTGGATAGTTGAAATTACTTCTCTTTTAGTGATGGATTCAATTTTATCGATATGGTCCTCCGATTGTCCAAACTTGGAATCTTCATTTTTAACTGTATATGAGACAATGGGAATAACCTTTGCTTGTTGGTCCATTAAATGTTGTAACTGAGGAAAAACTGATTCATATGAACAATGTGAACCAGTAAATCCAAAACCAATCCGTTTATTTTTTAATGACATACAATCCTACCTTTCTAATAGTAAAATTCCTTATAATGTATGTAAAAAATTACTGAACTGTGCCTTGTATCCCAATATCCAAAGCCTATTTGTCTATTATCATTCGGATGTATAGGTTGGTGTCATGAATTTATTTCTTACTTAATTAAACGATGTAATTGTTTATATCATAATAAAGTTGTTAAACATAGACTGTGACATAGTGAAAATTTAAATATAAATTTTTATTTGGAACAATTAAATATGTCACCTAAAACAACTGTGAAACATCGCTTCGGAAAAACAATCCGCTTTCCGTGGGCTCGCAATAAGCCTCCGACGCACAGGACGTGCTAGTGCAGACGTTGCCACAGGACGTGGCATACTTAGTCTGCCTCACGAGAAAAGCACTCGTTGCGGGGTCTTATCGTCTTCGCATTCCCACAGGAGTCTGCGGGTTTCTACTGTATCAATTTGGATGATATTAGTATCTCTGTATTTTTGTATCGAAAACAGTCTTTCACTATGTCGCAGTATCCGTCAACTATAATAATAAGGAGACCACTATATTTAGTATAGAGCCATTTATTTTAGAACAGAAAAAAACTAGTGCCTTGTTAGGCACTAGTTTTTTTCTGTATTGATCAAAATAATGTCTTTTCCAATTTTCTCGATCATATTCCATTGAATCCGTTCGGTTTGCTCTTCCTTTTTAAATCCAAACCATTTATAATTCGGAATAAGAAAAGATTCAATTTTACCAGTTTGAATGTTTATTTCAATATCGGTCTGTCCTAAAACACCTAATCTTGATCCGGAATGCACGTCAATAATCTCTTTGTCACTCATTTCTTTGTAACGCATAAAACTTCCTCCAATCATAATGAAAGGATCTCGTTCAAATTTTACTTTTGTTTAGGCATAATTACTGCTTTTGCATGCTTATCAGTAAATGTTTGTTGAATCACATCACTCACACGCTCTTCCGTCACAGCGTCGATATCACTTATAATATCATCTAACGTACGATGTCTATTTAATAACAATTCATTTCGACCATTACGACTCATTCGACTATTCGTACTTTCTAAACTTAACATCATATTTCCCTTTAATTTCTCTTTGCTATTTGTAAATTCCTTCTTTGTTAAACCACTTTCATTCAAATCTGTCATCGTTTGTTGAATTGTTTCTTCTAATAAAGGTAGCTGATCTACATTTGTTCCCGCATAGATTGCAACTATACCACTATCTAAATAAGAAGAATGATAAGAGAACACAGAATAAGCTAAACCACGCTTTTCCCGAATCTCCTGAAACAATCTCGAACTCATTCCCCCACCTAATACACTATTTATAATCATCATCGTTGGGATGTTTTCATCATCAATTGCTAATCCGTTGTAACCCATACATAGATGAGCTTGCTCTATATTACGATTTTTAATGACTGAATGATGCTGGAAAACAGGTTTTTCTCGTTTAATTTCGTAATGTTCTTGCTTAAAACGATCAAAAGCAACTTCCACTTTTTGAATAAAAGAATTATCCACATTACCTGCAATCGAAACTACGATATTATTCGGTGTATAATACGTATCTTTATAATCAAGTAACGTTTCTTTTGTAAATGTTTGTAAATGAGCTTCTGTACCTAAAATGGATCGCCCTAATGGATGGTCACCATAAGATGCCTGTGATAATAAATGATGCACATGATCATCAGGTGTATCTTCATACATTTTTATTTCCTCTTTAACCACATTTCTTTCACGGTTTATTTCATCCTCAGGGAATGTTGATTCAAAAAACATATCCGTTAATACCTCTAATGCATAATCTTTATATGTATCTAAGACTCTTGCATAATAACAAGTATATTCCTTAGAAGTAAAAGCGTTCACTTGACCACCGATAGAATCAAAAGCTTCCGCAATATCTTGTGCAGTACGTTTTTTAGTTCCTTTAAAAAACATATGCTCTAAAAAATGTGATATGCCACTTTTTTCTTCTGATTCGTTTCTAGATCCTGTTAAAACCCATACTCCAATTGTAATAGAGCGAACAGTTGGAACTGATTCTAATACAATTCGAAGGCCATTCTTACTTGTATGCTTCTCTATCATGGCGATTCCTCCTGCTGTATATGTTAATTTATCTTGTTTCTTTTAATAATTGTTCAATCGTATGTAGTCTATATTCCTTCTGGTTGATTTCTGTAATTAATCGATCTAACCCTTGTGCAACCACTGGTGTAGGATGCATTAAAATCGTTGCACCTGGATGAACTTTATTCATAACCCGGTCCATCATAACAGATACGGATGGGTTCTGCCAATCAATTGTATCAACAGTCCATAAGATTGTTTCCATCTCTTCTTCAGCGGCAATGCGGATGACAGCAGCATTATAACTCCCACTTGGTGGTGCAAACCATTGTGGACTTTCTCCGATGATTGCTTCTAGTATATCATTTGTTTTCGTGATTTGTTCCTTAATTTGTTTATCGGTCATTTTTGCCATGTCAGGGTGATTAAATGCGTGATTACCAATCAGATGTCCCTGTTCAGCAATCATTTTCACTGTTCCTTTGTTCTCCATTGCCCACTGTCCTTCAATGAAAAAGGTCGCTTTTGTATTATGTTCCTTTAATGTTTTTAACATTGCTGGCAAATGTTCGGAGCCCCATGAAACATTAATTAATAAAGCAACCATATCTTTTTCTGGATGTCCCCGATATATTGGTGATGCTGGTAAGTCATGTAATGAAACCTTAGGACTTATGGAATCAAATACAATCATGGATGAATCAAATTGTCTCTTTGGAGCCATTTTTTCATATGATTTTATTATATTGACCTTTCTTCCATTACGACCAGGGGTTTTTTTCCATACATCATCAATATAAGCGTCCTGTGGCTCTTCTTGATACTTTTGTGACTTTTCTTTAATCGTTGCAAGTAATGATTCGTCTTTGTTCACTGTCATTATATCTGACGGCGCCTGTGCAAAATCATATTTAAACAAAAGGAGTAATATCATCAATATAATGAAAAAAAATATTGCCTTGAAATATGTACCAGTCATTTGATTCCCCCCTTACTTACCTTATGTAAAAGGAGAAATAGATATGACATGTCCAATTTTGACCATTAAAAAAGAAACTGGATTTCCAGCTTCTATTTGTACAAACCTATTTGCTTAATTTTTCTTTCGCTTCACGTTCATCTTGTAAAACATCTTTTCGAGATAGATTTACTCTACCTTGTTGGTCAATTTCTTTCACTTTAACCATTACTTTATCGCCGATTGCAACAATATCTTCTACTTTATTTGTCCGCTTATCCTGTAATTGAGAAATATGAACTAAACCATCTTTCCCTTTAAATAATTCAACGAAGGCACCAAATTTTTCAATTCGTTTTACTGTACCTAAGTAGATTTGACCTATTTCAACTTCTCTTACAAGATCTTCAATGATTTTCTTCGCTTTATCATTCATTTCTTGCTCTGTTGAACCGATGAATACTGTTCCATCTTGTTCAATATCAATTTTAACACCAGTTTCCTCAATGATTTGATTGATTTGTTTACCACTTGGTCCAATCACATCTCTAATTTTGTCTGGTTTTATATGCATCGTAATAATTTTAGGTGCATAAGGTGAAAGTTCTGTTTTAGGTTCTTCTATTGTAGCTAACATACTGTCTAAAATATGCAAACGTCCGATTTTAGCTTGTTCAAGTGATTCTTTTAGAATATCTTCAGCTAACCCGTCAATTTTAATATCCATTTGTAATGATGTAATTCCCTTTGCAGTTCCAGCTACCTTAAAGTCCATGTCACCTAGAGCATCTTCCATCCCTTGGATATCTGATAAGACGGAGTAATCATCTCCCATTTTCACAAGACCCATCGCAATCCCTGCAACTGGAGCTTTAAGAGGTACACCCGCATCCATCATTGCTAATGTTCCTGCACAAATACTTGCCATTGAAGACGATCCATTGGACTCTAAAACTTCTGAAACAACACGGATTGTATATGGAAAAGCTTCATCAGAAGGTATTACTTTTTCTAATGCTCGCTCTCCAAGAGCACCATGTCCAATTTCTCTTCGTCCAGGTCCTCGAATTGGTCCGGTCTCACCAACACTAAATTGCGGGAAATTATAATGATGCATAAATCTTTTCGTTTCTTCTAAATCAAGACCATCCAATATTTGTACATCGCCAAGAGCTCCTAACGTACAAACGCTAAGTACTTGAGTTTGTCCTCTTGTAAATAAACCAGAACCATGTGTACGAGGTAAAACACCAATACGAGAAGCCAGTGGTCTGATTTCATCAATATTCCTGCCATCAGGACGAGTTTTATCTTCTGTAATTAAGCGTCTTACTTCTTCTTTTACTAACTCATCTAACGTCATTTTCACATGTTTAATGGCATCTTCGTCTTCTTCATATAAAGCTAACGTCTCTTCTTTAACGGAAGCAATAGCTTCTTCTCTAGCATGCTTTTCTTCTACTTGAATCGCAGCTAATAGCTTTTCTTTTGCTTGAGCTTCAACTTTTCCCCGTATATCTGCATCAATTTCAAGTACAACGATATCGGACTTTTCTTGACCTGCTTTAGCAACAATTTCTTCTTGAAATTCAACTAAGCGGGCAACTTCTTTATGTGCAAACATAATTGCTTCTAACATCGTATCTTCTGTAACCTCGTCTGCACCTGCTTCTACCATGTTGATAGCATCTTTGGTCCCTGCAACAGTTAAGTCTAAATCACTATTTTCTTGTTCTTCAATTGATGGGTTGATAATATATTCATTATCTACACGACCGATATTGATTCCAGCAATTGGTCCATCAAATGGGATATCGGAAATAGATAATGCGATGGACGATCCGAGCATTGCTGCAACTTCAGATGAACAATCTTGATCTACACTCATCACAGTACTTATTACTTGTACTTCATTTCGGAATCCCTCTGGAAATAATGGTCGGATTGGGCGGTCAATTAAACGTGATGCTAGGATTGCCTTTTCGCTTGGTCGACCTTCCCGCTTAATAAAACCTCCTGGAATTTTCCCAACTGCATATAAACGCTCTTCATAATTAACTGTTAACGGGAAAAAAGGTAAATCTTTCGGTTTTTTTGAGGCAGTTACCGCAGATAGTACCGAAGTATCTCCGTAATGTACCATACAAGCGCCATTGGCTTGTTTTGCTATCTCTCCCACTTCTACTGTCAATTTCTTACCATTAATCGTAGTAGAGAAGGTTTGCTTTTTTTCTGACATAATATTGTGCTCCTTTCATTACATTGAACTATTTATTTACTATATATAAACATGTATTCAATAGCGTTTTATAATATTGATTACGAAAAAAAGCAGGATTTCTCCTGCTTTAACAACCTTATCGACGTAAACCAAGCTTTTTAATTAAATCATGGTAACGAATAACATCATTGTTACGTAAATAATTTAATAGATTACGACGCTGACCAACCATTTTTAATAATCCACGACGTGAATGGTGATCTTTCGTATGAACTCGTAAATGTTCGTTTAAATTATTAATTTCTTCCGTCAGAATTGCAATTTGCACTTCTGGAGAACCAGTATCATTATCATGTACTTTGTATTCACTAATAATTTCTTGCTTACGATCTTTTGTAATAGCCATTTTTGGGCCACCTCCTACTTTTTTTTATCCCCATTCTCCTAGCAAACGTCGGAGTCGTCAATTTGCCAAGGGATGGTTCACACTTATAAGAATAACGTTTTATCTTTAAAAATGCAAGAATAAAACTGTTTAAGTCCTGCCAATTTATGAAGCGTCATTCAAACAAATGATATAAAATTCTGTTATGACGTTCCACTTCCCACAACGCGAAGAAAACTGTAGAAATCATTCTGTGAAAAATGTTCGGATCTGTTGCTCATCCTTTGTCAATTGTTGCACAATCTCATCGACACCGTTGAATTTCTTTTCATCTCTAATGTACTCATACCAGTATACAGTTACATTTGTACCATATATTTCTTGATTGAAATCAAAAATGAATACTTCTAAAGTTGGCTGTGTTTCCCCTTTTATAAATGTAGGTTTGACACCTAAATTAACCATTCCTTCATATATTACATCTTCAACAGTGATTTTTACTGCATAGACACCTTGTTTTGGTAATAATTTCAAATTATCTACTTGAATATTTGCAGTCGGAAACCCTAATAGTCTCCCTCGTTTATCTCCAGTAATAACGGTACCAGAAGCTTCATAAGGCCTTCCTAATAATGTATTCACTTCTAATACATTTCCAACATTCAATGCTTTTCTTATTTTTGTAGAACTAACTTTTTCATTTTGTAATTCGATTTTATCAATGACCGTTGTTTTCAATGCATCAAAACCAAAGGTAGCGATGTTTTCCATATTACCTTTACCCTTATGACCGAATGTAAAATCAAATCCTGCTACGACATGTTCAATATGTAAATCAACAATAAAATGTTCGATAAATTGTTCTGGATTTAATTGGGATAATGCTTGATTGAATGTAATAATATATAAACGGTCGACACCCATTTCACTCAATAAAGATTCTTTTTCAGCAATTGGTGTAATGTATTGCACAGATTTATTCGATTGCTGTAAAACGACGGATGGATGTGGATGAAATGTAATTACGGCACTTTCCTTCTGCTCTACTTGGGCAATCTGCACAGCTTCCTTAATGACTGCTTGATG
>JAPFCO010000432.1 GCA_026169505.1 Pseudogracilibacillus sp. | reverse complement strand
GAGAGTTACGCGATACACCTCTAATATAGAGGAATAAAGTGGGATCAAGCATAAGTTCACGAAAGCTACCTTTATTATTTTACACGAGGTCTATTATACGGTCTCTACGCACGAATGTCAATATTAATATTTTATGTGAGTAATTCTTTTCAATTGGGTAAAGATAAGCCATATAACATTTATTTAAAAACGTTTCATTTAAACGAAGTAGTGGAATATGTACATATGAGGACAAAATAATAGGAGGAATAGACATGGATGGATTTAAAGATAAAGTATCTGGAGCTAAAGACAAAGTAAAAGGTGAAGCAAAAGAAGCGTATGGTGAAGTGACAGATAATAAAAAGAAAAAAGCTGAGGGGAAAATAGATAAGGCTAAAGGTGACGCAAAAGAGAAGTTTGGCGAAGCAAAAGATAAAGTGAATGAAAAAGTAGATGAATTAAAGAATAAAAGTTCCAAATAAGATAAATCAATTTCATCATATGGTTTTATCGCCACCACGCTACACTATGTAGTTTCGTTGTAACGTTCTTAACTACATATTGTAGCATCGTGGCTGTCTTTTATAATCATGAAATTGATTCATATAAACAAGTAAAAAAATCTCTTCCGAATTATAAGGAAGAGATTTTTTTATGCCTAAAATAAGCAAGAAGGATGAATAATATTTTATTAAAAATTCATTTCATTCCTACTATCTACATAAAAAGACAATTCTCTTCGTTTATTTAATGGATGTGATGAATCTGCAGCAAAAAACATAGGACAATGTTCACAAAGTTGTATTAAATGTATCGGAAATCATAAAAAAAATATCGTAAATACAAATAGGTCAGAAGTCATTTTTTCCTACACTATAACTATGAGCAGATTGGCTGTCTTCTCAAACATATAGAAGGGAGGAAAATAATGTATAAGACTAGATTTTTTTCAATTTTAGCTATTGGTTTATTAATTTTACAATTATTTGGAACTCATACGAGTCTCTATGTAAATGCTAAAACAAGTGACGATAGCAATAAAATTGAAGTTAATTATGCAAACGTGAACGAAGCAGTTGATGAAATTACTTGGCAAGTAATCATTAACCCTAGCAAGAGTGAAAGTGAGGATTTTGAAACAAACGTGTTATTTGATACAGGCATGACCCATCAAGGTATTAATCTTAAAAAAGAACAAGAAAATGTAACTATAAAAAAAGTAGCAGATGGTTACACAATTGGGACGCCAGAAGGAAATGATATGTATGAAATTGAAATCGTCACGAAAATAGAAGATAAAGAGAAAACCTTATTTCAGCTCCGGGCTGTAGTTGAAGAAGAGAATGAAAAATATGAAGCAACAGATGAGGTTGAAATAGAACGAGAAGAGCTAATAGAAGAAAAGTCAAAAAAGAAACAAGAGGTATCAACAGAAAATAATCAAGACGATAAAAAACCCGACAAAGAAAAATCATCTGCAAAAAAAGAGGAAACAGATAACTTAGAAAAAGAAAAGGAAACAGATAATGCAATAAATAAAAAGGAGGGAAGTGAACAAGCGGAAGATAAAAGTAAAAATGATGAGTTGAACGAAAAAGATGCGCTTCAAATTGAGGATGAAGAAGTAGGAGAGCCTAGTTTATCAACATTTTCAGCTTCTGAAAATCCTACTGCCATACTTGGTGAAAAACCAGGTGAAAAATGGCCAAATCCAGGTTCGTTAAATTTAGAAAAAACAGCTGAGGAAACAAATGGATTTAATGAATGGGAAGTGGAGCTAAATGTAGAAGGAAAGAACTTAAAAACAAGTTCTGACATTGTAATCGTGTTTGACAGGTCGAATAGTATGATCGAAGGCAATCGAGAAGCGAAAGCAAAAGCTGCTGCTAAAGAATTTGTGAATAGTTTGTTAGTTGATCAGGATTCGACGGTACGTATCGCGCTTATTCCATTTGGCTCAGATACTGGAACACAATATGATCCACATACAGACTTTCAAGATTACAGTGGAAAAAATACATTATTGACTGCGATTGATGCGATTCAAATATATTCAACACATCAATCAGGTGGTACAAATATTCATGCTGGACTACATGCTGCCGAGGAGAAACTGTCAAATAGTACAGCAGATCAACGAACCATCGTCCTAATGAGTGATGGAGAGCCGACATACAGTATGAAAGCAAATGGTTACGATAAGCCTTATTCTTGGCCAAGTAATAAGTATAATTTTATTTTAAAAGATTTCGATTACAACACTAGGGTAGGAAGCGGAACGGCAGGTAATAGTCCTAATTATGGATGGAATCCATATAGGTGTAACTGGTTTGATACGTGCTACGATCCTCATGTAAATGATCATGTTATCCCAACTATTTCTGAAGCAAATAAGATTATGGCTTCAGGTATCGGTATTTACTCGGTTGGATTGGAAGTAGGAAATGTACCGGACGCTATTTACACCTTGCAGAATAGTCAAAACAAAGGATATTACCAAGGTGGAGCAGATGATATGTCGCCAATTTTTGAGGAGATTGCGGCGAGTATTGGGTTTGCAGCAACAAATGCTGTTGCAACAGATCCACTTGGTGAGATGTTCGATTTAGTGAAAGATGGTAGCTACAGTGGAGCAGATTTTCAAGCATCGCATGGAACAGCGACATGGGATGACACATCAGAAACGTTCACTTGGGATATTGGCAATGTGAAAGAAGATGAAGTGTACACATTGACTTATAAAGTGACACTTGATTGTTCGAAAGATCCAGAAGCAAATGTCAAATATCCAACAAACAAGGAAACACCATTAAATTATACAAATTATAACGGAAATAATGCGACAAAACAATTCCCAATTCCAGAAGTAAGTACCAATAAAGGAAAAATCGATAAACTTGGGTATCGTGTCAATGTGGATGGAGATCCGGTTGATAGTAGTGGGGACGTCGTAGCAAGTCCAGCTGAAGCTGAAACGTTTTATAAAGAACAATTTGGCGATCATTTAACATTAAATAACACTTACTATGTACCAGCAGGTGATACTCCAAATGGATACCAATTACATGTCGGAGATGATCCGACAAAGGTCAAATTAACGAATATTTGTATAACTGTAGAGTTTGGCTATGTAAAAACATCCGAACTACCAGCTGGAAAAGTGATTGCAGCATATGTTGATGAAGCCGGAAATGAGATTGCTAGTTCAGAAGAATTGGAAGGACATATCGGTGAGGAATATACAACTGAACAAAAAGATATTTCAGGATATGAGTTTGTGAAAATGCACGATGATAGTGCAGATGTGACAGGTGAATTTACTACGGAAGAGCAGACAGTTATTTATGTATACAAACAGCTTCAAGGTACAATCAAGCTCATCAAAGTTGATGAAGCAGATCAAGCTAAAAAATTAGCTAATGCTAAGTTTGCGATAAAAGATGCAGACGGTAACGAAATTGGCACGTTGGAAACAGATGAAAACGGAGAAGCAGTGTCAGAAGCATTGCCTATCGGGGATTATACGTTAGAAGAGATCGAAGCACCATACGGATACGAACTATCAACAGATCAAGCCTTGACGATTACAGTGAAGGCGAATAAAGAGATCGAGATAACTGTAACAAATAAGCAATTAAAAGGCTCGATAAAGATTATTAAAGTAGACGCTGAAGACAATTCTATTTTATTACCGGGAGCGACATTTGAATTACAAAATGAGGCTGGTGATAGCGTTGCGACAGGAACTACGAATAAGGACGGTGAGTATGTCTTTGCTGACGTCGTTGTTGGAAAATATGAACTGGTTGAAACGAAAGCTCCGGAAGATTATCGATTGTTAAATAATCCAATCGAAGTGGAGATTACACCAGGCCAACTAACTGTTACAAAAACAATTGAAAACAGTCAACAAGGTTGGGGTATTCCTGATACAGGCGGGATTGGCACATTAGGGTTTTATAGTATTGGTTTATTGCTCATGACAATTGCCGGTTTTTACTTTTTTAGAAAAGGTCGAGTATAAATAACAATCTATGGAGGGTATAACAAATGAAAAGGAAATTTTCAATTTATCATGTGCTAGTCGCATTATTAACATTCAGTCTATTCATGCCTGCAGGGATGGTAAGTGCGGAACCAACTCCGAGTGATACAGGTTCTTTAACCATTCATAAGTTTGAACAAGAACCCGGTGCAAAAAAAGGTAAACCAGATGGGTCGGAGTTAGATAACGCTCCACAAGGTG
Organism: Pseudogracilibacillus sp.; assembly: GCA_026169505.1. Lineage (GTDB taxonomy): Bacteria > Bacillota > Bacilli > Bacillales > Amphibacillaceae > Pseudogracilibacillus. The sequence goes on along the minus strand of JAPFCO010000432.1, from coordinate 6,919 downwards.
ATCCGCTCAAGGGAGTAGAATTCACACTTACTCAGACACATAGTTATGACAAAGATACAGATAAGTGGTCAAAAGTGTCTGGAGATGCAGTAACTCATATAACGGATGAAAATGGGATCATTCACATCCCAAACATCGACCTTGGTCGCTATAAAGTCCAAGAAACAGATGGCCCAGACCATGTCGTATTAAACGAAGAGGAATATTCCGTTGATATTCCTATGACAGATCCAGATGGAGCTTTTCAAAATTATGATGTTCACATCTATCCAAAGAACGAAACAATTCGTGGGGATGTAGAGCTAAAGAAGAAAGCAGGAGATTCTAAAAAGGGTTTAAAAGGAGTAACTTTTACCTTATACAAAGCGGATGGAACCGTTCTACAAGAAGGATTAACAACGGATAGAGAGGGTAAAATTTCTGTTAATAATTTACCATTTGGCGACTATTACTTCCAAGAGGATGCAACAGTTGATGGATATTTATTAAACAAAGAAAAGGTTAAATTCTCAGTAACAAAGCCAGGTAAAACTATAAAAGTATCACTTAAAAACTACAAAAAACCAGAAATTGAAAAAGATGTAGATGAAACAGCAGTAAACCGCGGAGAAACAGTTACTTATACACTGACAATTGAACTGCCAGGGGATATTCAAAATTATGAAAGCTTTGTCATCACAGATGTGTTGCATGAGAACTTAGAATATGTTGATGATAGTCAATCGAATCCAGATGGCTTCGCATTTAATCAGGATGGGCAAACATTAACATGGACTGGAGATCCATCTCAACTCTCACCAGGCACCATCGACATTACATTCGATGCACAAGTTTCAGAAGATGCTAAAGCAAATGTTGATATTGATAACGTAGCTACGATTGATTATGACAATCGCTATGAATCAGGCGGAGATAAAACGCCGCCAGTTACTGTCGTACCAACTGCAGGGAAATTAAAGGTAATGAAAAAAGATGGAGATTCAAGTAAAACATTACAGGGAGCGGAATTTGACTTAGTGCAAGACGGTGAGGTTATTGCATCAGGAACAACAAATCGTCGTGGTTTCATCAATTTTGGAGAACTTGACTTTGGTGAATATCAACTAATTGAAACAAAAGCACCTGAAGGCTACAACAAATTAAGAAATCCAATTGACGTGACTGTGAATGAGGATACGCTAACTCAAACAATTAAAGTCGACAACTTCAAGTCAGGATGGTCATTACCTAAAACAGGCGGTATCGGTACATTATTATTTACACTTGTTGGATTAACATTTATGGGTGCAGCATTATACCTCTACATTCGTCGTAAAAGAGGGGAAATGGCGTAATTGTAAATGGTTATTTTTACCCAAGCTAAAGAGATTGTTGGATTTTCGTTTAGTTTGTGTTAAATCGATTACTTTATGATAAAAGAGTATACATTTTTTTATTGTCAAACCCCCTTGAAAATCGTTGATAAGGTCTATTTTTTACCATTATCATCATAAATATCTCTGAAGTTATGATGAAAACATAGAACGTTTCAACGATTTTCCTTTTTTTAAAATAATGGTATGAAACGAATAAAATAAAATTTAACCTAATATTTAGAGAATATAGGTGATTTACATGTTCAAGAAATGGATTGTACCAACAGTCTTTTTAATTGGTGCAATTATTTTTCTTTATCCGATTGCAAGTAATTGGTTAAGTGACAAAGAGCATTATACCGTTATTAGTGAACATAATGAAGTGTTACATCAAATGACGGAAGATGAAAAAAAGCAAGAAGCTAAAAAGGCAGAACAACATAATGAATCATTACAGGAAAGTGCCATACCGATTACAGATCCATTTTCAGATGAGGTAGAAGAAACGACTACTGGTTATTATGATGTATTAAATATAGGGGAGACGATGGGTAGTGTAGAAATACCTAGTCTAAATATCAATTTACCGATCTATCATGGAGTAGGTGAAGATGTATTACAGCAAGGTGTAGGGCATATGTCTAATTCTTCTTTTCCAGTAGGAGGGTTAGGAACACATACTGCATTAACGGCTCATAGGGGCCTGCCATCCTCTAAACTATTCCGAGATTTAGATAAAGTAAACAAGGATGACTTGTTTTTTATCCATACATTAGGTGAAACACTGGCATACAAGGTGGATGATATTAAAATCGTCTTACCAACTGAGACGAACTGGCTAGGAATGCATGAAGATAAAGATTATGTCACATTAATTACTTGTGAACCATATATGATTAATACGCACCGTTTGTTAGTACGTGGAGAACGTATCCCTTATCAGGAAGAAATGGCTGAAGTGTCGAAAGAGCCAGCTAAAGCACCAAGTATTTTTCCCTATTATTTATTTATTTTAAGTTTCTTGGCAATAATAATCATAATCGTTATTTATTTCCGAAGAAAACTAAGGTTGGATGTGTGATGCTAATGAGGAAATATAAATGGATTACCTTGTTATTTATTCTCGGATTCATTATTTTAATATATCCCCACTTCTCACAATATGTGAATAACCAACTTTATCAAAAAGAAGTAAATGAGTTTAAAAGTAGTGCCCAACATATACCAGAACAGAAAGTGACGGACACTATAGAAACTGCTAAAGAGTGTAATGATGCAATTTATAAAAGTGAGGAAGGATTGCATGATCCTTTTACATTTGAATATGATCGAAATCAATTTGAAAGTTGTCAAGATTCTCCACTAGATGGAGAAAACATTGCAGCTTTGGAAATTCCTAAACTAAACTTAGCAATACCAATCTATCTCGGTGCTACTGAAAACGAATTATCTAAAGGGATTGGGCAAGTGGAAGGCTCTTCTTTGCCAATCGGTGGAGAAAACACGCATACAGTGTTGGCGGGTCATCGTGGTATGGGAACAAGAGCAATGTTTCGTGATCTAGATGAATTACAAGTAGGGGATCATTTTATCATTTACACATTAGAAGAAACGCTAGAATACGTAGTGTATGATACGCAAGTTGTTTTACCACATGAAACAGACAGTTTGCAAATCACAGCTGGTAAAGATTTAGCATCATTAATAACTTGTCATCCATATCGCCATAATAGTCATCGTTTAGTTGTATATGGGGAAAGTTTAAAGTAAATCCTGATAGAAAAGGAGGAAAAGATGAATGCAAGAAATAATCCAAGTTGCCCTAATCGATCGGCATCAATTATTTCGGGAAGGAATTAAATTAATTTTAGAAGCAAATGAATTATTCCATATTGTTGCAGAAGGTGAGCAATATGGTACATTACCAGAAGCATCCTCCTTTATTGATGTCGACATTATATTAATGGATGTAAATATATTAATGGAAAATAAGGAAAAAATAAAAGAAATTATTGAACATCAGGATACAAAGATAATTGTGCTTGCCAATCAGGGAGAAGAGTCGATTGTAACCGAAGCTATAAAAATAGGAGTCCATGGCTTCTTAATGAAAGAGATGGATAAATTATCTTTCGTTCAAGCAATTCAAATAGTAAAAGATGGAGACGCATATATTCATCCCAACGCAACACATAATTTAGTAGAAGATTATCGAAAGCTTATCAGCGAAGAAAAAAATGGTAAAGTTGAGGCATCGTTTGAACGCCCATATCATTTATATACGAAACGTGAATGTGAAATTTTACAATTATTAACAGATGGTCAAACAAATCGAAAAATAGCAGAAACATTATCTATTAGTGAGAAAACAGTAAAAAATCATGTGAGTAGCTTATTTAAAAAAATGCAAGTGAATGACCGTACACAGGCGGTCGTAACAGCAATTCGTAATAATTGGGTTCAACTATAATATGAAGTGAGAATAAATAGCTTGTAGGGATTCCTATAGGCTTTTTTATATTGGAAAGCAGTAATGATACCAATTAGGTGTGAATGAACTATACTAAATAGTAGATAATGTTGGAAATTCATAGGATATGCAGGAAATAAATACTTTATGTCGTATTGTATAAGGGGAGGGAATAATAAAAATGACAAAAATAACAACCAAGCAAAAAGTGGTTGATGCAGCCTCTTTATTATTTTTTCAACACGGATTTCATGGTACCTCTGTCAGAGATATTGCTGAAGCAGCATCGGTTAATGTTTCGTTAATTAGTTATTATTTTAAAAGCAAACAAGGATTATTAGAATATGCTGTGACACATTATTATGAACATTATTTAGAAATGATTGCACAAGCGATAAATGAATTAGCAACAGAAGATGAAATAGAACAATTAAAACAAGTTGTATATGCAATTATTCGGTATAAATCGGAGCACTTCCAATTGACATCATTTATTTACCGAGAATTATCTTTAGATTCTACATTTGTTCGTGAAATGACGGTTACATATTTGGCGAAAGAAAATCATTTATTAAGTGAAATGTTTTTTCGGATATTAGATCAGAATGATAAAAAAGAGAAAGCTTATTTATATATGCAATTTAAGGGAATGTTAATGTCGCCTTATATTTTAAAAAACGAGTGGAATAACCAGTTAATCGATCAAGTGGATATCGAAAATTTCACAAGAAATTATGCTCGTACACTTAATCAATGGTTAGACTTTTTAGCGGATAAGCCGCGTTAAATGTCGTATAATAAAAAAATAAAGTAGAAATTTCATATATTTTTGTTTTTTTTAGCAAATACAAGGGTAAACATGGTATTATAAATGTTATAATCGATATGAAAATGTAAAGGTACATTATATCCTTCTATAAAAATCTTTAGGAGGGAAAAGATGGAATATGTTATTGGAGCGATATTAGCTATTATTGTCATCATTACAGTAGGATTAATTTTAAGGAAACGGCTGTATGATTCTGTTGATTATTACGAAGCATGGAAGTTAGATATTATGAACCGAAATGTTGCCGCCGAACTATCAAAAATGAAGGATTTGAACATGGATGGCGATACGAAAGAGCATTTCAATAAATGGAAAGATGAGTGGGATAATATTCTAACAGAAGAGCTAGCAACAGTAGAAGAGTTACTCTATGATACAGAAGAGGCCGCTGATAAATTTAGTTTTCCAACGGCGAAAAAACATATGAAAGAAATGGAAAGTATGTTATTCGCTACAGAACAAAAAATTGAAACTATTTTAACGGATATACAAGCTTTATTAGAAACAGAAGAAGCAAACCGTCAAACAATAGAAGAATTAGAGCCGCAGTTAACCGAATTGCGTAAATTAATATCGCAAAACCGATATCAATTTAGCAAAGCGGATGTCCGATTTGAAGCAGAAATGGATGAAATTAACGAATTAATTAATACATATAATAAATTAGTTGAGCAAGGGGAGTATATGGATTCGACGGAACAAGTACAACTTGCACAGAGTCGAATGGAAAATATCAAAAATGAAATGGATGAATTTCCCACGTTATATAAAAAGTGTCATAAAGAACTGCCGGCTGAATTAGATGAATTAATTAATGGAATCAATGAAATGGTCAATGAAGGATATACTGTTAATCAAACTGATTTAATCATAGAAATTGGTCATTTTCAATCGCGTTTACTTGAAGCAGTGCAAATATTAGAACAAGATAATACAGAAGAAGTAAAACCATTGATTGCTGAATTAGAAGTAAGAATAAAAGAGATCTATGATCAACTCGAAATTGAAGCAGTAGCGAGAAACTTTGTTGAAGCAAAGCTTCCTAATTATGAACGTTTATTAGAAAAATTTGAAGCGGAGTTTGAAGAAACGAAGGCAGAAGTTGGAGTTTTAAAACAAGCGTATCATTTTGAAGAGTCGGATCTAGAGAAATATATGAGCTTAGAAAAATTGGCAACCAAAATTCGACAGCAATTACTTGATTTTGAAACTGAAATAGCAGGAAATGCTCAGATACATTCGGTCATACGAACAAAATTAGAAGAAGCGTTTGAAGAGTTAGAACAATTAGAAAAAGAGCATGACCAGTTTAAGAAAAGCATTGCTAATTTACGAAAAGATGAATTAGAGGCGCGAAATCAATTGCAAAGTATGAATGAATCTATTTATAAACTCAATCGTAAATTGCGCAGTAGTAATTTGCCAGGAGTACCTAACTTCATTTGGAGATTGCTGGAAGAAGCGACAGATAAAAATAATCAAGTTTTAGTAGCGTTAGATCAAGAACCTTTAGATATTATAGAGGTCCAACAATCGTTAACGGAAGCAAAATCTGCTGTCGAAAATACTATTGAAAATACTAATAATATGTTGGAGCAAGCATACTTAACGGAGCAAGTGATACAATATGCAAATCGATATCGGAGTTCTTTTCCAGAGCTGGCAACAAAATTGGAAGAGGCAGAACGATTATTTCGTAAGGCCGAGTATGAATTAGCGTTAGAAAATGCAGCTAGAGCAGTGGAAGAAATTGAACCAGGTGCATTAAAGCGAATTGAACAAAACCAGGCACAAATAGTGTGATGATAGTGATTATCCTATAGTAGACATGTATATATTATATAGTTAGTGATGAAACCAGTGAATGATCTTAGACTGTTTTTATGAAGATACTTGCTTTCGAACGTGTACATAAACTGCGACGTAAGTGCTGGGTTGTTTTTATTAAAAGTACAGAGATACTATAATAAATCACTTATTCATCTCCTGATTCTCTATTATTAAACATGAAACAAGACTGACTTTATGGAGTTGATTCCATAAGACAGTCTTTACTAAGCTTAAATATACATTTTTTAACACAGATTATTTTTTTATCACCATTACAGTTGACGATACTACGACATAGCGAAAATTGTAATAATAACAAAAACTGTTGTTATGAGAAGTTTAATCGTGTCACTAAAAACAACCTGGGAACATCGCTTCTGCAAAACCCTCCGCTTTCCGTGGGCTTGCGCTAAGCCTCCTCACGTATAGTGCCTT
>JAPFCO010000386.1 GCA_026169505.1 Pseudogracilibacillus sp. | reverse complement strand
ATTAAGAGGTCGTGTTGGGAGAGGAGATAAGCAAAGTTATTGTATTCTTATCGCAGATCCCAAAGGAGAAGTAGGTAAAGAAAGAATGAGGATAATGACAGAAACAAATGATGGCTTTCTTTTATCGGAAGAAGATTTAAAATTACGTGGTCCTGGTGATTTTTTTGGTAAAAAGCAAAGTGGGTTACCAGAATTTAAAGTAGCAGATATTGTTCATGATTACCGAGCGTTGGAAGTTGCCAGACAGGATGCCGTAGATATTATTACGAACCGTTTATTAGAGAATGATCCAGCATATCAAGGCTTACAAGAGCAATTAGAAGATGAGACGGGAGAACAACGATTTGATTAGTTATAAATCACGCTTTGCTACTTGCATTATTACACATGGTGTTATATATTACTTTTAGTACCTAGTCATAATGAATATGTTATGGATGTGGATATGATGAAAATCAAAAAAAATGAACGACAACAATTATTAATAGATCAAATAGAGCAAACTCCATTTATTACGGATGAAGAGTTAGCAAAGCATTTTAATGTTAGTATCCAAACTATTCGCTTAGATCGCTTGGAGCTAGCTATTCCGGAGCTACGTGAACGGATTAAATCGATGGCGACGAATCAGTGGAATGAAACTGTGAAATCATTGCCATTGGAAGAAGTGATTGGAGATATCATTGATCTAGAATTAGATAAACGTGCTATTTCTATTATAACAATTCAGCCTGAACAAGTTTTTTCACGGAATAAAATAGCTCGAGGCCATCATCTTTTTGCACAAGCTAACTCACTTGCAGTTGCTGTCATAAATGATGAGCTAGCCTTAACAAGGAAATCTGAAATTAAATTTAATCGACAAGTAAAACTGGGGGAACAAGTTGTTGCGAAAGCAGAAGTCAATGCAGTGAATAAAATAGGTATGACAGAAGTTGTAGTAAATAGCTATGTAAAAAACGAACTTGTATTTTCCGGTTTATTCCATATGTATCGCACTAGTGATAAACAAAGGAGTGTAACACATGAAAATAGCAATTGATGCAATGGGTGGAGACAATGCTCCAAAAGCGCAAGTTGAAGGGGCAATGGAAGCAATTCAACATAACGATGACTTACATATTACTTTAGTAGGTGATGAACAAGCCATTCGCGCGTATTTATCAAATGAAGAACGGATTACTATTATTCATACAGATGAAGTAATTACTGGCGATGAAGAACCAATTCGTGCTGTCCGCCGAAAAAAAACCTCATCACTCGTATTAGCTGCGAAAGAAGTGAAAGACAAAAAGGCAGATGCGTGTATTTCTGCTGGAAATACAGGTGCGCTTGTCGTTGCGGGTCTTTTCGTAGTTGGTCGGATGAAAGGAATCGATCGACCAGCGTTAAGTCCAACATTACCAACAACGGACGGAAGAGGATTTTTACTATTAGATGCAGGTGCAAACGTAGACGCAGATGTGCATAATCTTGTACAATATGCTGTAATGGGAAGTGTTTACAGTGAAAAGGTTAGAATGATAGATCATCCTAGAGTTGGTTTATTAAATGTCGGTACGGAAGATACAAAAGGGAATAATTTAATGAAAAAAACTTTTAATCAATTAAAACGAGCTCCAATTAATTTTATTGGTAATATTGAAGGCCGTGACTTAATGGATGGTGTTGCGGATGTGGTCGTCACTGATGGGTTTAGTGGAAATATTGCATTAAAAACGATAGAAGGTACTGCATTACATGTGGCAACGTTGTTTAAACAAGCGTTAACATCTTCTTTAAAAGCAAAGTTAGCTGCAAGCGTTATTAAAAATGATCTTAATAAGTTAAAGAAGGAACTTGATTATTCGGAATATGGGGGATCAGCATTATTCGGCTTAGCCGCACCTGTTATAAAATCTCACGGTTCGTCCAATAGTCGGGCAATTTATTTAACGATTAAACAAGCATGCCAAATGATTGAACAAGATATGATTGGAAAAATTAAAAAGACTGTATCAACATTGGAAGCAGTAGAGGAGGACTAAGATGAAAAAAGTAGCATTTATGTTCCCTGGTCAAGGGTCTCAGTCTGTTGGAATGGGACAAGATTTGTTTGACCAACATGAAGAAGTAAGAAAGTTATATCAAACAGCAAACAATGTATTACATAAAGATTTAACCCAATTAATGTTTCAGGGTCCAACAGAAACATTAACAGAAACTGAAAATGCACAGCCGGCATTATTATTAAATAGTATTGCTGCATTTACTTTATTGCAAGCAGAGAATGTTCAATCTGTTATGGCAATTGGACATAGTCTAGGAGAGTATAGTGCCCTTGTTGCTGCAGGTGCCTTAACATTAGAAGAAGCATTGCCACTTGTTGCAACCCGTGGACGATTGATGGAAGAAGCTTTCCCTAAAGGTAAAGGAACAATGGCGGCAGTTTTGGGGATGACAGAAGAAGCGATCAAGGAAACATTAACAGAGATTAGTAAGGATGAAGTTGTTGATATCGCTAATTTAAACTGTCCGGGGCAAATTGTTATTTCTGGATCTAGAACAGGAATTGAGCAGGCTGAAGTATTATTAAAGGCTGCTGGTGCAAGAAGAGTATTGCCATTAAATGTTAGTGGCCCTTTTCATTCACGCTTAATGAAACCAGCAAATGAAGAGTTCGCTAATTCGTTGAATCAAGTTACAATTAATGATGCTACCATTCCTGTTTACGCCAATGTTACAGGGGGGCCAGTAACAGAAAAAGATGAAGTGAAGCGATTGTTAATTGAACAATTATATTCTCCAGTTCGCTTTGAAGAGTCTATTCGAAAAATGATGGATGCAGGCATTGATGCGTTTGTCGAAGTTGGGACAGGTAATGTATTATGTGGATTAGTAAAGAAAATAGATCGCAAAATGACAACATTCGCTGTACAGGATGAAAAATCACTAGAGAAATTTTTATCATGGTACAAAGGAGATGTATCATCATGACACTAAAAGGGAAAAATGCACTAGTAACTGGCTCTTCTCGAGGAATTGGTAGGGAGATTGCTCTAGAACTAGGCAGACGAGGGGTTAATGTCGCCGTTAACTATGCAGGAAGTGAAGCAAAAGCAGAAGAAGTTGTGCAAGAGTTGCAAGCTTTAGGTGTCGAAGCACTTAAGATACAGGCGAATGTAGCAGATGAACAAGATGTAAAATCAATGATAAAAGAAGTTACGAAAATTTTAGGTAGTATAGATATATTAGTTAATAATGCTGGTATCACCCGTGATAATTTGCTAATGCGTATGAAAGAGGAAGATTTTGACGATGTTATTGAAACAAACTTAAAAGGTGCCTTTTTATGTACGAAATCAGTTACTCGTCAAATGATGAAGCAGCGTAGTGGTAAGATTATTAATATTGCTTCCATTGTCGGTGTAAGTGGCAATCCTGGACAAGCGAATTATGTAGCTGCAAAAGCAGGATTAATTGGTTTAACAAAATCTACTGCAAAAGAGCTTGCTTCTAGAAATATTTATGTGAATGCTGTTGCACCTGGTTTTATTACGACAGATATGACAGAAGTATTAACAGAAGAACAAAAGGCAACAATGCTCGGTACAATTCCTTTAGGGAAATTAGGTGAACCAGAAGACGTTGCTAATGTTGTTTGCTTTTTAGCATCAAATGATGCTAAATATATAACAGGTCAAACAATCCATGTTGATGGTGGTATGGTTATGTAATTGGATGATTTTGACTAGAAATTTTAAACGAATTCACATATACTATTATAGGGAGGTGAAGAGAATGTCAGAAGTATTTAATCGAGTAAAAGAAATCATCGTAGAGCAATTAGATGCAGAAGAATCTGCAATTACGATGGAAGCCTCTTTCAGAGATGATTTAGAAGCAGATTCATTAGACGTCGTTGAACTTGTTATGGAGTTAGAAGATGAGTTTGAAATTGAAATTGCTGATGATGAAGCTGAAAACATTAACACTGTTGGAGACGCAGTTAATTTTATTGAAGAAAATAAATAAAGACTAAGTGATTCAAATGAATATATGTCACATATAATGTACATAGGATTAATTTGTAATTAATATGGATAAGTCTCGCAACTGCGGGACTTTTCACTTTCTAATTAAAGGAGTCCATTATGGATAAAAAAATAATGCAAAAAAAGTTTGCGATGACCTTTCATAATGAGCAATTACTGAAGCAAGCTTTTACGCATTCATCGTATGTAAATGAGCATCCACAGAAACGGTTAGCGGATAATGAACGATTGGAATTTTTAGGTGATGCCGTTTTGGAACTAGCTGTATCAGATTATTTGTATCAACGTCACGGCAATATGGCGGAAGGAGATTTAACAAAATTACGTGCTAATATAGTATGTGAGGATTCTTTGTATCGCTTTTCGGATGTATTGGGTTTTAACGAATACATTTTGCTTGGAAAAGGGGAAGAACGAACCGGTGGTAGAAGTCGACATGCGTTACTTGCAGATGTTTTTGAAGCTTTTTTAGGCGCATTATATTTAGATCAAGGTATGGCAACTTGTCAACAGTTTTTAGAGCAATTTATTTTTCCAAATATTATTGATGATGCTTTTTCACATGTGATGGATTATAAAACAAAACTTCAAGAGTTAGTACAACAAAAAAAGGGTAATTTTCTCCAATATAAAATTATAGAAGAAAAAGGTCCTTCTCATGCGAAAGAGTTTCATGCCGAAGTCCTTGTTAATCATGAACATCGAGCAAAAGGGGTAGGACGATCGAAGAAAGAAGCGGAACAGGCTGCAGCTAAAAATATGTTAGAAAAATTATGATGGTAAAATAAAACTGTTACATCGATCGATGTAACAGTTTACCATGTTTTTTATGATTTTCGGACTGCACGCAATTCATCAATGAAAGCATGTGTTTCGGAAGGGCTAAGCTTACCTGAAGCACTAACATGATCATATAGAAATTTTAAATCATCATACCGATTCAAATCGTAATCTTTTTCATCTAATAAAATACGATTTGCAACCCCTAATTTATCACCTAATTGTTTGAGAAGAACTTTCAGGTTTTCTTGGGAAGGTTTATCTAAATCCATATTTACACCCCATTATTGTCCATATTATCTATATTCAATTACTATATTTTAGTTTACAATGATAGTTAGAAGAATTCAAATAAAAAAGTAAGAAAATGATCTGAATGCAATCATAGAGAGGTTTTATCTGTTTGTTAAGGAGAATGAATATGTTTTTAAAACGTCTAGAATCTGTCGGTTTTAAATCATTTGCTGAGCGTATTAACATCGAATTTGTTTCTGGTGTCACAGCTGTAGTAGGGCCAAATGGAAGTGGTAAAAGTAATATAATTGACGCCATGCGCTGGGTAATGGGAGAACAATCAGCGAAGTCTTTGCGCGGGCAAAAAATGGAAGATATTATTTTTCAAGGTAGTGAATCGAGAAACTCATTAAATTTTGCTGAGGTTTCACTTATCCTAAATAATGAAAATGGTAAATTACCAATTGATTATCAGGAAGTAAATGTTACAAGACGTGTCTTTCGGTCAGGCGAGAGTGAGTTCTTCATTAATAAACAAGCTTGTCGCTTGAAGGATATCATTGATTTATTTATGGATACAGGATTAGGGCGAGAATCATTTTCTATTATTGGTCAAGGAAAAATTGATGAAATATTGAGTTCGAAGGCGGAAGAACGTCGAGCAGTCTTTGAGGAAGCTGCAGGAGTGCTTAAATATAAACAACGCAAAAATAAAGCGGAATATAAATTACTTGAAACAGCGGATAATCTTGATCGGGTAGAAGATATTATTCATGAGATCAATCAGCAATTAGGACCATTATCTAAGCAAGCTGAAGTAGCAAAGCAATATAAAGAACGAAAAGCAGTATTAAAAGAAATAGAAATAGCTTTATTCATTACTGAAATTAATGCGTTACATACAGAATGGAGAACCTTGTTACAGTCGATTGAACAGGATCAATTAGAAGAAGTAAAAGAAAAGACTCGCTTACAGGAGAAGGAAGCAGCAGTTGAAAAAGAACGACAATTATTACATCGAGTCGATGAAGAGATTTCCACATTACAACGAGACTTACTAAAAATGACAGAGCAGGTAGAACAGTTTGAAGGGGAACGTAATTTATTTAAAGAACGTTTTAAACATATGCAAGAAAATAAACAAAAGATACAAGCAGATGAAAGTACATTAAAAAATCAACAGAGCCAACTGCGTGAACAGTTAGTGGATGAGCAAGTACTATTAGCGACAATGACTCAGACGATTGAACAGTTATCCGCTCAAATGAATCGGTTGAAAAATCAACTAGCACATGGAGTAGATGCAGTTGAAGAAGAAGTGGAAGATTTGAAATCCGATTATATCGAGTATTTAAATGAACAAGCCGTTTTACAAAATGAACAGCAATCAGTAGAGCGACGGCTGGAACAATTAACAAATGAGAAACAACAGCATATGACAGACCATGAGCAAACGACAGATGCAGAAATAGATTATTCCGTAGAGAAAGTTCGGTTTGAAACGGAGTTAAAGCGAACGGAAGATCTTGTAACAGAACAAGAAAATAGCATCACTCAAACGAAGGAGTCACTTTTAAAGGAAAGAAATGAATATGATGATATGCAGCGTAAATTGTATGCAGGCAATGAGCAAATTACACGCTTAGTTTCTAGAAAAGAAATGTTAGAAGAAATGAAAGATTCATTTCAAGGGTTCTTTTACGGAGTGAAGGAAATTTTACAAGCAAGTAAAAAAAATCAATTGCAACATGTTCATGGAGCAGTGCTTGATTTAATCGAAGTACCTACAGATTATATTAATGCAATTGATACAGTATTAGGTGCACAGTCGCAATATGTAGTTGTACCAAATGACGAAGTAGCCAGACAGACAATTCAATGGTTAAAACAGGAGAATAAAGGAAGAGCAACTTTTTTACCATTACAATCAATCGAAGCTCGGATGATCCCAAAAGCGATGATACAAGAGATTGAATCGGATGAAGGTTTTGCAGGTGTAGCAAGTGAGTTAGTCCAAACAGAGGATGCATTTCAAGTAGTCGCAAACCATTTACTAGGAAATGTAATCGTTACAGACAACTTACATTCCGCCAATAATATCGCACGAAAAATGAGGCGAAGATTTCGAGTTGTTACGCTTGAAGGTGATATGGTCTATCCTGGTGGATCTATGTCAGGTGGTACCAAACGGAAGAATAATCAATCGTTATTTACGAGAGAAAAGGAATTGCAATTATTAGTAGATAAAATTGATACATTTACAACTAGAGCAAATACTTTCACGAAAACAGTAACGGCTAAGAAAGTGACCATTGATCAATTGGATAAGGATTTACATGAGAAGGAACAGCAGTTTCAAACGACTCAACGTGAATTACAGGAATTAAAAGAGTCGTATAATATTTTTATGATGCAATGGAAAACAAAGCAAGATGAATTAACGACATATCAGATGACCTTGACTCAATTAGTAGAAGAGATGGACAGATTAAGAAATCAAAAAGATGATTTAGCAACGAAACGCAGTAAGGTAGCAGTAACAATTAAGGAAACAGAAACAAAAATAGAGCAATTAACGAATGAGATCCAGCAAATGCAGAAGGATGAACGCCTTATTGAACAACAAGTTCATGAGCTTGAAGTCCAAATTGCAGAAAAAAATGAGCGAAAAAGTAATTCTGAAAGTAAAATCTCGGATCTATCTGAGCAGATGAATAAAAATGAACTCGCGTATAATGAAGTAACAAAACAGCTTGCTTCTATTGCGGAGCAAGAAAATGAAGCACGTTCTAAAGAGCAGTTAGCAGATGAAATAATTGTATTAAGAGGTAAAAGACAAACAGTTGAGCAGCAACTTGAACAGATGCGTACTAAACGACTTGAATTGACTCATGCGACTGAAGATGAAGAAAGAGAAATAAAAGCATTGTACCAAGTACATGAAGCGATAGCAAAGCAAGTCCAAGCAAAAGAAGTTCAGGCAAATCGTTTAGATGTTGCTTTAGAAAATCAATTACAAACTTTACAATCAGAATATACGATGACATATGAAAAAGCTTCTGAATTATATAGCCCTGTACAAGAAATAAACAAGGCAAAAGAAGAAGTGAAAACAATAAAATATTCGATTGAACGATTAGGTACAGTGAATTTAGGTGCAATCGAAGAATATGAACGATTAGCAGAGCGTTATCAATTTTTAGACGAGCAACAGTCAGATTTAATTGAGGCCAAAAATACTTTATATGATGTGATACAGGAAATGGATACAGAAATGACGGAAAGGTTTAGCACTGTCTTTACAGAAATTAAGTCAGCTTTTACGGACGTGTTTAAAAAGTTATTTGGCGGAGGACATGCCGAGCTATCACTAACAGATCCAAATGACTTATTAGAAACAGGCATTGAAATTGTCGCTCGACCACCAGGGAAAAACCTGAAGACATTAGGGTTATTATCAGGTGGAGAAAGAGCATTAACAGCGATTGCCTTATTATTTGCGATTTTACGTGTTCGTCCAGTACCCTTTTGTATTTTAGATGAAGTGGATGCTGCACTGGATGAGGCGAATGTGGAAAGATTTGCTAATTATTTACATGCCTTTAGTGCGGACACACAGTTTATCGTTATTACCCACCGAAATGGTACAATGGAGGAAGCAGATGCACTGTACGGAGTGACGATGCAGGAATCAGGAGTCTCACGTCTTGTATCTGTTAAATTAGAGGAAACAGAAGACCTAGTTCGTGCAACGTAAATAGTCAAAAAAGAAGGCGGTTCTCGTAAAGTTTATTTCGTTTAAAAAATATCGCTTTAACCATAAGTTGTGCAACAAGTTATGGTTAAACTACGTTTAGTGCTGGGCTGTTTTCCGCGGATGGCCGCTGCTTTCCGCAGGCATGGCTTGGGCCTCCTCGTTCGCTACCGCGACTGTGGGGTCTCAAGACTCATGGGACTGCACTCTCGTTCGTCCCACCGAAAACTATTTGCTATTCCTGCAGGAGTCAACGGCCCTCTGCTACAAACAGCCAATACAATAGGTGAAATCATATGATATTCTGCCGTTACAGCCCTAGGATGTTTTTAATTGCTCACATATGTGATCTGCCAGTTTACTTGCACTATTTAGGATAGTTGTCGCATAAACCAATTCATACCTCAACTACAGCATAGCAATGGACGTAGACTCCAGCGGGAAAGCGGAGTGCATTTCCGAAGCGATAGTTTAAACCTAGTATAGGCAAAGGACAAAAAGAGAGGAAGAAAAGATTTGAGTTTTTTAAAAAAGTTAACGAGTAAATTTACAAAAGATAAAGAGGAAACAGAAGCATACAAGGATGGAATGAAGAAGACTCGTCAATCATTTACTGAAAAAATCAATGACCTGTTAGCTAGGTATCGTCAAGTGGATGAAGATTTTTTTGAAGAGTTAGAAGAAGTATTGATTATGTCCGATGTAGGTGTTACTACAGTGATGGACTTAATCGATGAATTAAGATTTGAAGTACAACGCCGAAATATTAAAGATACGCATGAAATAAAAGATGTTATTTCCGAAAAATTAGTAGAAATTTATTATAATGAAGATGAACCTGATATTGAATCAATTAATATTCAGGAAAATGAATTGACTGTTATTTTAGTAGTCGGTGTAAATGGTGTAGGTAAGACGACATCGATAGGAAAATTAGCAGCACAATATAAAGAAGAGGGTAAAAAGGTTGTTTTAGCTGCAGGCGATACATTTAGAGCCGGTGCTATTGATCAGTTGGAAGAATGGGGCAAACGAGCGGAAGTAGAAGTTGTTAAACAATCAGCTGGTAGCGATCCAGCTGCAGTAATATTTGATGGAATCAAAGCAGCTAAATCAAGAGAAGCTGATATTTTAATTTGTGATACGGCTGGTCGTTTACAAAACAAAGTGAATCTAATGAATGAATTAGAAAAGATTCACCGCATAATCGAGCGAGAAGTTCCTAATGCTCCACATGAAGTGTTGCTCGTATTAGATGCGACAACAGGGCAAAATGCACTAAGCCAAGCAAAAACATTTTCAGAAGCGACCAATGTATCTGGAATCGTCTTAACTAAGCTAGATGGCACAGCCAAAGGTGGAATTGTTTTGGCGATTCGAAACGAATTGAATATCCCAGTGAAATTAGTTGGCTTTGGAGAAGGAATTCAAGATTTAAAAGCCTTTGATGTCCATGGGTTCGTTTTTGGTTTATTTGCTGATATGATAGAAGAGCAAACAGAGGAAAGTCAATAGTGTTAGAAAAAACTACGCGACTAAATATGCTGTATGATTTCTATGCTCCTTTATTAACAGATAAACAAAAGGATTATTTAGAAATGTATTATTTGGAGGACTATTCATTAGGCGAAATTGCGAATATAAGTAACGTGTCAAGACAAGCCATTTATGATAATATTAGACGGACAGAGAAAGTATTAGAATCATATGAAGAGAAATTACACTTATATAAAAAGTTTACATGCAGGCAAAAAGGATTCGCAGATTTAAAGACATCTATTTCAAATCAAGCTGATGTAGAGTCAGTTTTACTTATAGTAAAACAGTTAGAGAATATAGATTAGGAGGTTATCTTCTATGGCTTTTGAAGGACTTTCGGGTCGTTTACAAGAAACGATGAAGAAAATCACAGGTAAAGGTAAAGTAAGTGAGCAAGATGTAAAAGTAATGACAAGAGAAGTTCGTCTTGCATTGTTAGAAGCTGACGTTAACTTTAAAGTAGTACGTTCATTTATTAATGACATAAAAGAACGTGCTGTTGGTGCCGAAGTGATGAATAGCTTAACACCAGGTCAGCAAGTCATTAAAATTGTTCAAGAAGAATTAACGGCATTAATGGGTGGTTCACAAAGTAAGATTGCAACTAGTGAACGCCCACCAACAGTAATCATGATGGTAGGACTTCAAGGTGCCGGTAAAACAACAACAACAGGTAAATTAGCTAATTTATTACGTAAACAATATAATAAAAAACCTTTACTTGTTGCATGTGATATTTATCGACCTGCCGCAATTCAACAATTACAAACATTAGGAAAACAACTAGATATGCCAGTATTTGAAAAAGGTACAGAAGTTAGTCCAGTCGAAATTAGTAAACAAGCAATTGATTTTGCCAAAGAAGAACATCATGACTATGTCATTATTGACACGGCAGGAAGATTGCACGTGGATGATGATTTAATGCAAGAATTAATTGATGTTAAAGAAGCGGTGAATCCAGAAGAAATATTCCTCGTAGTTGATGCAATGACAGGACAAGATGCTGTTAATGTAGCGGAAAGCTTTAATGATCAACTAGATATCAATGGCGTTGTCTTAACGAAGTTAGATGGAGATACTCGTGGTGGGGCAGCATTATCGATTAAAGCTGTGACAGATAAACCAATTAAGTTTATTGGAACGGGTGAAAAGTTAGATGAAATGGAAGAATTTCATCCCGAACGTATGGCATCGAGAATTCTTGGAATGGGTGATGTGTTAACATTAATAGAAAAAGCCCAAACATCGATTGATGAAGACCAAGCAAAAGAATTACAAGAAAAGATGCGTACTATGTCCTTTACTTTTGACGATTTCTTAGATCAAATGGCACAAGTTCGTCAAATGGGGCCACTTGATGATTTACTTTCGATGATTCCTGGAGCGAATAAAATGAAAGGGATGAAAAACGTTCAAGTCGATGAAAAACAAATTGGACAAATCGAAGCAATTATTCAATCGATGACGAAAGCTGAACGTCATGATCCAGCAATTATAAATGCTAGTCGCAAAAAACGAATTGCCAAAGGATCTGGAACGAATGTATCGCAAGTGAACCGCTTATTGAAACAATTTAACGAAATGAAGAAAATGATGAAACAGATGACCAACATGCCAAAAGGGAAGAAAGGAAAAGGACTCCAGCTTCCATTTATGTAAGTGTCATGTAAAAACACTTTACAGATAAACATGTTCGTGGTAAGATGTATTATGGTAAATAAGAAAGTTAGAAACTGAATCAATTTCATCATTACAAATAACAGTCACGTTGCTATAATATGTAGTTAAAAAAGTTATCATGTAACTACATACTATAGCAGCGTGACAGTAAACTAGTAGGATGAAATTGATTAAACTATGCTTATTTTAATAGAAAGAAATTTATGTAGGAGGTGCTTAATATGTCTGTTAAGATTCGTTTAAAAAGAATGGGCTCTAAGAAAAATCCATTTTACCGTATTGTTGTAGCAGATTCACGTTCTCCTCGTGATGGACGTTTAATCGAACAAATTGGAACATACAACCCTGTATCAGAACCAATTACTTTAAAACTTGATGAAGAAAAGGCATTGGACTGGATGACAAAAGGTGCACAACCAAGTGATACAGTGCGTAACTTGTTTTCTAAAGAGGGTATCATGCAAAAGTTCCATGATGCTAAAAATCAAAAGTAAAGTGATGTGATTTCATGGAAGCTTTAATTGAATCAATCGTCACACCTTTAGTCGACTTTCCCGATCATATCAAAGTAGATAAACGGGAAGAAGACAAAAAAATCGTTTATCATTTAACTGTGAATGAAGCAGATGTCGGAAAAGTGATTGGTAAAAATGGTCGAATTGCTAAAGCGATTCGGACGATTGTTTACTCCGCAAAACCCGAAACGAATAAACGAGTCTATTTAGATATAATGTAAAATAAAAAGAGAGAAGAGCAATCTTTTCTCTTTTTCAGCATGTTAATCAATTTTAAAATATAGATTTATGGTCACATCTCTACCATATGTCGTTTCATTGTAACGTTCTTAATAACGTATTGTAGTGACGTAGCTGTTTTTTGTAATGATGAAATTGATTGATGTGAGCATGTTTTTCCTCTAGCCAAATATCTCTAAGATATTTATGGTCATCTTCATACTATAAGCTTCAATTATGCTATAATAAACCCATATTAGTATCATGTTATTGAGTTAAAGGAATCAACCTTTTTAAAGGTGGTGATTTGCGGTGCAATTAATAAAGAAAGTTTTAATTAAACAAGTATTAACTAAAAAGAGTAAAGCGATATTACAAGATGATTTTAAACAAGAGAAAGAGCAACTAGAAAGGGAATGTGAACAGTTATTATTTGAAGAACGAAAATTACATCATCAACTAGGAGTTGCTAAGCAAGATATTAAGGAACGGTTTCAACGTGAAATAGAAATGCGTAAAGAAAAAATAAATACGATCGACTTTAAAATGGAACAGCTGACAATACTTGATTTAGGCAGTGAAATGATTGAAAAAGAAGTAGAAGCCATCGTCAATGTAGAAATCGGTAGTAGGTGGAGTGAACTAAACGACAGAACGTCAATTATTATTAAAGATGATGTTGTGATAAGAATAGATAATGAATAAAGGTGATAAGATGTTTACAATAGGTAAAATTATTAATACACATGGAATTAAAGGCGAAGTAAAAGTAAAACAAATAACAGATTTCGAAGAACGATTTACGAAAGGTTCAACTGTTTATTTAATCGATCAAGACGAGCAACAGTTGGAGCTAGTTATTGATGGGTACCGGACACAACAAGACATTCTATTAATTCATTTTACAGGTTATGATTCAATCGACTCTGTAGAAGGTTTTAAAGGATCATTGCTTAAGATAAACGCAGAGCAATTAACAGACTTGAAAGAACATGAGTTTTATTATTATGAAATTATTGGTTGTATGGTTTTCACTCTTGATGGGGAAGAGATAGGTAAAGTTGATTCCATACTCTCGCCGGGTGCTAATGATGTATGGGTAGTTAAAGATAGCAATAAAAAGGAAATATTAATTCCTTATATTGAAGATGTGGTAAAACAAGTAGACATTGAAAATAAACGGATCGTTATTGAACCAATAGAAGGGTTATTAGAGTAATGCAAATAGATATATTAACATTATTTCCAGAAATGATGCAAGGAACATTAGATCACTCTATATTAAAACGAGCAAAAGAAAAAGAACAATTTGATTATCGTTTTATTAACTTCCGTAACTACTCGGATAATAAGCATGAGAAAGTAGATGATTATCCATACGGAGGCGGTGCAGGAATGGTACTTACTGCTCAACCAATCTTTGATGCAGTACAAGCAGTAAAAAGCGAACAGGAAACAAAGCCACGAGTGATTCTGATGTGCCCACAAGGAGAAAAATATACACAGCAAAAGGCGGAGGAATTAGCAAAAGAAAATCATTTAATCATTATCTGTGGTCATTACGAAGGATACGATGAACGCATTAGAGATCATGTTGTAACGGATGAAATATCGATTGGAGATTATGTATTGACTGGTGGAGAAATTGGAGCCCTAGCTGTTATTGATAGTGTTGTACGTCTTATTCCAGATGTGTTAGGTAATACAGATTCAGCCGTGGAAGACTCATTTTCCACTGGTTTACTAGAGCACCCTCATTATACAAGACCAGCTGATTTCAGAGGGATGAAAGTTCCAGAAGTGTTATTGCAAGGCAATCATGCTAAAATCGACAATTGGCGCAAGAAAGAAGCACTTAGAAGAACATTAATACGAAGGCCTGATCTGTTACATACAGTCAGTTTAACAAAAACGGACCAGGAACTATTGGATGAAGTAAAAAGAGAAGAAAAATTACTTTAGAAGTTGTTATTTAAAGTTGTATCCTACTGTTACATATGGTATATTATATGATGTGCTTAATTTACTTAAGCTTGAAAACGATGTTCCGCTATTTACATATAAGTAAGTAAGAGCATTAGTTTGGAAGGAGTGAAAGACATGCAAAAATTAATTGCAGACATTACGAAGGATCAACTACGTACAGACCACCCTGATTTTCGCCCAGGAGATTCAGTGAAAGTTCACGCGAAAGTTGTTGAGGGTACGAGAGAAAGAATTCAGATTTTTGAAGGTGTTGTTATTAAAAGACAAAATGGTGGTATCCATGAAACATTTACAGTAAGAAAAATTTCTTACGGTGTAGGTGTTGAGCGTACATTTCCATTACACTCTCCACGTGTTGATAAAATTGAGGTAACTCATAAAGGTATTGTACGACGTGCTAAATTGTACTATATCCGTAATTTACGTGGTAAAGCAGCTCGTATTAAAGAGCGCCGCTAATCGAATTGTTATCGCGTAAGAAAGTGTGTGTATTATATATTTGTCAAATCAGCCCGTTATAATTTAGGGTAAACACTCCATGTTCATATACAATGAATATGGAGTGTTTTAATTTTAATGCCCAAGGAAAAGGGTAGTGGACCCAGTTGAATACGCTTCACGCAAGCTTATTTTAATAATTAGTGTTCATTTGTAATTTCAAAATTTAAATATTGATGAAATTAATGTACATTAGCATTTTTCACATCGATAAATAATTGGTAAAAATACTGCTGCTCCATTACAATAAAAGGTGTGGATATTTTAAAAAGATTGGGGGGGAATCAATGACAGAGAAAAAGTCGAGTGAATGGGTGGACTGGATTAAAATAATTGTTGTAGCCTTAATTATTGCATTAGTCGTTAGGAAATTCTTCTTTTCCCCAATTATAGTAGATGGACCCTCCATGCAACCGACTCTTCATGATCAAGATAAAATGATTGTGAATAAATTCATTTATTCTATTAAAGAGCCGGAACGATTTGATATTGTGATTTTTCACGCAAATGAGGAGAAAGATTTTATTAAACGTGTCATTGGTTTACCAGGTGAACATGTGAAAGTTGAAAACAATACTTTGTATATAGATGGAGAAGAAACGCAAGAAACTTTTTTAGAACCAAATGAGCAGACGGAAGTAGTCTATCCAATTTTTACAAATGATTTCACCTTAGAAAGATTAAGTGGAAATTACGAAGTCATCCCTGATAACTATGTTTTAGTACTAGGAGATAATCGTAATAATTCGACAGATAGTCGCAGTTCTGCATTAGGACTAGTTAGTATGGATCAAATCGTTGGAAAAACAAGTTTTATTTTTTGGCCAATGGATCGTATCCATATTGTGAAAGAATAGGAGTGTCAGATTATGATACAGTGGTTTCCAGGTCATATGGCGAAAGCACGTCGAGAGATTGAGCAAAATTTAAAATTGGTTGATCTTGTAATTGAACTTGTAGATGCTAGAGCTCCAGCTGCATCACAAAATCCAATGCTTCAAGAACTTATTAAAAATAAAAGTAAACTAATAGTCTTAATGAAAAGTGACTTAGCCGATGCAGAAGGAACGGTAAAATGGATCAAGTACTTTCAATCGCAAGGAATCCTAGCGTTAGCGGTAAATGTCGATGATAAGAGCGACATTGCTAGGCTAGTTGAATTAGTACATAAAAAAGGATTAGAACAGCAACAAAAAATGATGTCTAAAGGTGTACAACAACGTTCGATACGGGCGTTAATCGCAGGTGTGCCAAATGTTGGTAAATCAACATTAATCAATCGATTAGCAAATAAAAAAATCGCTAAAATAGGCGATCGACCTGGGATAACAAAACAACAACAATGGATTAAAGTTAGAAAACAGTTTGAGTTATTAGATACACCAGGAATATTATGGCCAAAATTTGAAGATCAATTGATCGGGATGAAACTAGCAGCAATTGGTACAATTAAATTTGAACTTGTGCCAACACAGGACATTGCCGCATTTGTGTTGAATGATATTTTCAATAAACAGCCGAAAAAGTTACTAGAGCGATATCAAATAAAGGATGTCACAGATATGTGGGAGACTTTCGAAATGATAGGTAAAAGCCGTGGAGCATTAGAGAGTGGTGGGCAAGTTAACTT
>JAPFCO010000474.1 GCA_026169505.1 Pseudogracilibacillus sp. | reverse complement strand
ATCTCTGACCGTGCAGGAGTATATTATTATTCATTTAACACGGAGGAAGAGCCTTTTAATAACGAAAATATTCGTAAAGCATTTTCATTATCATTAGACCGTACAAGCATTGTGGAAAACATTACACAAGGGGAACAAAAACCAGCAATGGGCTTAGTACCTCCTTCAATTTTTGAAGAAAATGAAGAAGGATACTTTACGGACAATGATGCAGATACAGCGAAAGAGCATTTGGAGAAAGGGTTAGAAGAATTAGGATTAGATGAGCTGCCTACAGTGCATTTGTCTTATAATACGGATGAAGGACACGCAGCAATTGCTCAAGCAGCACAAGACATTTGGAAAAATGATTTAGATGTTGACGTTGAATTAAGTAATGAAGAGTGGGCAGTATTCCTTGATTCACTTGGAGAAGGAGACTATCAATTAGGTCGTATGGGGTGGATCGCTGACTTTAACGATTCAATTAACTTCTTAGAAATATTCGAAACAGTTGGTGGAAATAACTATACGAACTGGGAAGATGATGAATTTAAGGAGTTAATTAAAGAGTCACGTGCAGAGCTTGATCCAGATAAGCGAGTTGAGATTCTAAGAGATGCAGAAGCAATCTTTATGGATCAAATGCCAATTGCACCAGTTTACTTCTATACAAACCTTTATGCACATCATGACAACGTGAAGAATATTACAGTTTCACCAATTGGTAATATCCAGTACAAATGGGGGTATATTACTGAAGAGTAATATGTGAATTAGTTATTACTAATAAATGAGGGGTGATGGATGTCACCCCTTATTTCCTTATGAATCTATCTTTTAAACATTACTTTAATAAAAAAGACTCCATTTTACGATGGCTGGATGAATTATTACCTGGGGGGAGACAAATGCTTAAGTATTTATTAAAAAGAGTAGGATTTATTTTCATTTCCCTCTTTTTCATTATTACCATTACCTTCTTCTTGATGCAGGCTGCACCGGGCGGACCTTTTACATCGGAAAGAAAAGTACCACCAAAAATTGAAGAACAATTGAATGAAGCTTATGGGCTTAATGAGCCATTGTATGTCCAGTATAAAGAGTATTTAGTCAATATAGCTAAATGGGATTTCGGTCCGTCTTTTAAACAAAAAGGACAAAGTGTCAATGACATTATTAATCGTAGTTTTAAATATTCGTTAATACTAGGCTTAGAAGCTATCTTTATAGCATTATCATTAGGAGTATTATTAGGCGTGTTTGCAGCTTTATATCATAATAAATTCGGGGATTATGCTGCAATGATTTTTGCTGTACTAGGGATATCTGTACCAAGCTTTATATTAGCTGCTATATTGCAATATGTTTTTGCATTTAAACTACAAATGTTCCCAATTGCGAAATTTGATTCGTTTATGCACAGTATTCTACCAGCGATTGCATTGGCGACAACTCCTCTTGCCTTTATAGCAAGATTGATGCGATCTAGTATGTTAGAAGTATTAAATTCAGATTATATTAAAACAGCAAAAGCAAAAGGATTAAGTAATCGAGTAACGATTTATCGCCACGGTATAAGAAATGCTATTTTACCTGTCGTATCTTATATAGGACCATTAGTTATTTCGATTTTAACAGGAAGTTTTATCATTGAGAGAATTTTTGCTATTCCGGGCTTAGGAAATGAATTTGTTGAAAGTATTACAAACAGAGATTATACCGTTATTATGGGTACAACTGTATTCTTTAGTATTTTGTTATTATTTTCTATATTAGTTGTCGATATTATTTATGGATTGATCGATCCTCGCATTAAAATTACAGGAAATAAGGGGGATCAGTAATGTCACGCTCACAAATTAAAACAAATGATTTTGAACCAATTTATTATGAACAATCTGATGCTGAAAAAATAGCGGGAGAAAGTACTTCGTTTTGGAAAGATGCTTGGCGCCGCTTTAAACAAAATAAATTAGCAATTATGGGGATTGTTGTCATTGTCCTCTTAGGAATTATGTCGATCATAGGAACGATTATATCTGGTCAAAATTATTATGATAATGATTTATTAAATGCAAACCAGTCACCATCCATGGAGCATTGGTTTGGTACGGACAACCTAGGCCGTGATATATTTGCTAGAACTTGGTATGGGGCGCGTATCTCCTTATTTATTGGACTCACTGCTGCATTCCTTGACTTAATTATTGGAGTTGTTTGGGGAACTGTTTCTGGTTATTTAGGTGGAAAAGTCGATGAATATATGATGCGTATTGCCGATATTTTATCTGGTGTCCCTTATTTATTAGTCGTTATTTTATTAATGGTCATTATGCCACCAGGCTTATGGACATTAATCATCGCAATGACGATCACGGGGTGGATTGGCATGGCGAGAATTGTTCGAGGAGAAGTATTGAAATTAAAGGCAGAAGAGTTTGTTCTGGCATCGAAGTCTCTAGGTGCTACTACATTTAGGGTGATGTCGAAACATTTAATTCCAAATGCCCTTGGTGCAATTCTAGTGACATTAACATTAACGATACCGAATGCTATCTTTACGGAAGCATTTTTAAGTTTCTTAGGTTTGGGAGTTCCGGCTCCACAAGCGAGTTGGGGTACAATGACTTCTGATGCGTTGGCATCATTACGTTATTATCCATTCCAATTATTCTTCCCAGCATTTTTTATCTGTTTAACGATGTTAGCATTTAACGTTGTTGGTGATGGAATGAGAGACGCATTAGATCCGAAAGATCGCCGATAGTTGGGAGGGGAAGTAAGATGAAAAAAGTCTTAGAAGTAAAAGATTTGTCTGTATCGTTTCATACGTACGGAGGAGAGGTCCAAGCGGTTCGTGATGTGAGTTTTGACTTGCATGAAGGTGAAACATTAGCCATAGTTGGCGAATCTGGTTCCGGAAAGAGTGTCACCGTACAGTCGATTATGCGGCTTTTATCAATGCCTCCAGCTGAATTCAAGAGTGGTTCAATTTTGATGGATGGCGAGAATATCGTTGCAAAATCCGAAAAAGAAATGGAAAAGGTTCGAGGTCAAGAAATGGGAATGATTTTCCAAGATCCGATGACTTCATTAAATCCGACAATGAAAATTGGTTCACAAATTACAGAAGGACTTATTAAACACCAAAACATGTCGAAGAAAGATGCACATGCACGTGGGGTCGAGTTATTAAAATTAGTCGGTATTCCAAATCCCGAAACAAGGATTAATCAATATCCGCATGAGTTTTCTGGAGGAATGAGACAAAGAGCAATGATTGCTATCGCTTTATCTTGTAATCCAAAAATATTAATTGCCGATGAACCAACAACAGCATTAGATGTGACAATTCAAGCGCAAATATTAGAATTACTGCGAGAACTCCAAGAGGAAACGAAAACCGCCATCGTTTTGATTACGCATGATCTTGGAGTTGTAGCAAATGCGGCAGATCGAGTTGCGGTGATGTATGGTGGAAAAGTAGTTGAAACGGGAACAGTAGATGAGCTATTTTATGAACCTAAACATCCATACACATGGGGGTTATTAGGTTCTATGCCCAAGTTAAACGATGATAGAATGGAATTACAGTCAATTCCTGGTACTCCTCCAGACTTAAAAGATCCACCGAAAGGTTGCCCATTTGCCGCTCGTTGCCCATACGCAATGAAAGTATGTGATGCACATATGCCAGAATATATGGAGTCATCGACAACTCAAAAAACAGCATGTTGGTTATTAGATGAACGTGCACCTAAAGTCGATCCACCTGAAAACATTTTTGCAGGGGGGGGTAAATGAGAATGACTAAATTGAATGAATCGAAAGAAAAACTCGTTGAAATTCGTCATTTGAAAAAACACTTTCCAATCGATCGTAAAAATATTTTAAAAGCGGTTGATGGTCTCACATTTGATATTCATAAAGGAGAAACATTCGGTCTAGTAGGAGAATCAGGTTGTGGTAAATCAACTGCTGGTCGAACGGTTCTAGGCTTATATGGAGCAACAGATGGAGAGGTTTTATTTAAAGGTGAAAGTGTTCATAATAAAAAGTCAAAAAAAGATTTGAAACAGTTGAATCAAAACATGCAAATGATCTTTCAAGATCCATATGCTTCATTGAACCCAAGAATGACTGTTTTAGACATCATTGCAGAAGGCTTAGATATACACGGACTAGTGAAATCAAAACAAGAACGTACCAATCGTGTGAATGAATTATTAGAGATTGTAGGTCTAAATAAAGAGCATGGAAATCGTTATCCACATGAATTTAGTGGTGGACAAAGACAGAGAATAGGGATTGCTCGTGCCTTAGCGGTGGATCCTGAATTTATCGTTGCGGATGAACCAATTTCAGCGCTAGATGTTTCCATTCAAGCACAAGTAGTGAACTTGTTACAAGAATTACAAAATGAGCGCGGTTTAACGTATTTATTCATTGCGCACGATTTATCGATGGTACGTCATATTAGTGATCGAGTAGGCGTGATGTACTT
>JAPFCO010000037.1 GCA_026169505.1 Pseudogracilibacillus sp. | reverse complement strand
GCTAGCTCTGCTTCCATCTCTTGATAAAGTCTCCGTGTTTCAGTTCCTTGTAAATGAATATACACATACAAATCATCGTTCGTTTTCCGAGACCGTTGGAAAAAGTAATGAATACCCATCAAATTATTTAAATTATCCATATCCTTTGTATGAAATAAAATCACATTTGCTGCTCGATCCAAGGCACATTTCGTATGTATATATTCTTCATTCTCATTATTGTTCAACACGACAATCTTTAAACTCTCCAAATAATCGATTTCTTCATGAGATAAATTTGATGCAACCAATATAACTCGTCGTCTTTTGTCGCGTAAATCTTCTAATAATGCCAGACAATTTTCATGATAACCAAAAACAACATAATGATTGCCAACAATTTGATAAAAAATAAGCAAGATTGACATTTCTAATAAACGATACATCGCAATAAATAACGTAGAAATCGTATATAAAGCTGCTGACCAACGTGCAATTTCAACAATAAAGGGATAGTGTAACAAACTTGATCCATCGGTTGTAAAAACATCTGTTATATCAAGTAAATACAGTTGAAACGTAAAATAAAGGGCATTTAAAATCGAATGCTCGTCAATCGAATAATAATAAAAACTGTAAAATCCCGTAATGAATGCTAAAACAAATAAAAAGATGTGAACAGCGTATTTTCTTGTGTACAAAATGACGACAGGAAATAGTAATATATACAACGCTAAAATAGTTGTAATAACCGCATCCATCGATTCATTATCTTTTCCTAACCACCAAAAAAGAGTCGCTAGGACCGCCATCACAAGATAGTAATGCATGATCAAATATTTATTACTGATAAATCGCTCTCGCATCCTCCTTACCTCACTTCCGCACGACATTGTCTTAAGTGTAGCATAGAAATACCTTTATCATAGACCCTTAAGGTATCATTGCTAAAAAACTTATGTTTATCTTAAGCACAAATTTATACAGAAGGAGTTGTTAGTATAAGTTGTTGATTTTTATATGAAATAACGCACAATATTAAAGATATTAATAAAAATAATTCCGACAATACCAATCGTAAATATTCTCTCAACGACTCGATTACTAACTATTCTTAATAAACGGCTTCCAAGCAAACCGCCTAGAATGCCACCGACAATCATAAATGGAAGCATGGACAGATCAAACGATGCAAAACCAGTAGTAAATACTGTCAATAACAAAGCAGACATTTGTGAAAAGAAGATGATGAAAATCGAATTAAGTGCAGACTCTTTCATTCCCATCGAGAAAAACATCGCTAGTATCGC
This sequence comes from Pseudogracilibacillus sp., assembly GCA_026169505.1. Taxonomy (GTDB): domain Bacteria; phylum Bacillota; class Bacilli; order Bacillales; family Amphibacillaceae; genus Pseudogracilibacillus. The sequence goes on along the minus strand of JAPFCO010000037.1, from coordinate 7,623 downwards.
CATATTAAATGGCCCACCGCCAATCCCTAAGAACGCCGCAATCATTCCTAATACGAATCCAATACTGATAATAACCCACGGACTTTGTAACTGATATGTCTTCCATTTACGTCGATACTTTACAGAAATATAAATTAACACCATTAACAAACCCAACATAGACGCTTGGATCACCGTAACAATATCCGACACATTGATCCAAATAACAATATAATTAAACAATGCTTTACCGATAATCCCACCTATAATAGATCCAACCGCTACAAGAGAGCTTTGCTTTACATTAATTTTAAGGTCTGTTTTAACTGAAGCTATTAAAGAAGCACATGCCATCGATAATACAGTTACTGCTGACAAAATCCCTATTGTCCCTACATCATAATCCCCTAATACATCTAGGACAGGCTTAATGATCACACCGCCGCCTAGCCCAGCGAGTGCACCAAATGTAGAGGCAAACAGACCAATGACAAAGTAAATAAACCAGATTTAAGTTCACTCCTTCCACACATCCAAACACTTCAGTTGAACCTATTCATCAATATTTTTTAATTAGTCAATTTTATGATACGAATTTATCGCTACACTACTACAATCTAGCTGATTTAGACAATGATGAAATTGACCCTAATATATTTTTTTCTGACGTATAAATCAAATGATACTTTTAGATAGGAGTATAGAATCCTTGATTACCGCCTCGCATCATTTGGATCATTACTGTTTGAATTTCGAGATCATCATAATAAAGATGTTTAAAAAAACCTAATAATGCGGTATAATATAGATATAAAGTAGTAAGATAATAAAAGACTGAATGGTGCGCTGACACCAAACAGTCTTTGTGTAAAATCCCTTCAAGGGGCAGCTCACACGTTTGAATTAGAAAAGTAACCAACCCAAATGCTGGCTAGGCGTTTAATGGGCGGTTACTTTTTTGTTGTGACAGTATGACTACAATTAAGGTTGCGAAAGAGATCATCAAAACCATTGCTTCGAAACCTGTCATATCATCACCCCCTTTCAAAATTAAAAGGGGTGAACTCCCACCCATGAAAAGCCTTATTACACTATCGTTATTATAGCATATTTTTAGATGGAAAATGATGAAGCATATTACGGATAAATAGAGTCACTAGTACGGATCTTTGAGCCACCGTTTGCGAACGGGAGAACCATCAATATTATTATTAACTTTAAAATATCAAATGCGCCATCACAGCAATGATCGGCAATGTAATAAGCGTTCGTAAAAGAAAGATGATGATTAAATCTTTCATGTTCAACGGTAATTTGGAACCTAATAATAACGCTCCAACTTCCGACATATAAATTAATTGTGTAACAGAGAGTGTTCCAATCACAAATCTTGTCATTTCACTTTCAATGCTACTACCTAAAATGGCTGGTAAGAACATATCGGCAAATCCAACAACAACTGTTTGTGCCGCAGCAGAGGCTTCTGGTATTTGCAAGATATTTAAAATTGGAACAAATGGTGCACCTAACCAAGTGAAGATCGGTGTGTACTCTGCAAGAATTGTTGCTAACGTTCCTATTGCCATAACGACTGGTACTACTTCCAGCCACATCGCTAACACATTCTGCGTTCCACCCCTGAACACAGGAACCGCACTCTTAATCTTCTCTGCTCGATCTGCCGCTTTACGTAAACCCCAAGCAAACAATGATATATGACTTGGAATTTCCTCCTCTTGTTGTGGCTCGGCATCTTCATAAAAGGTATCTAGTTTTTTTGATAATGGAGGGATTCTTGGCATAATTAACGCTGCCACCAACCCTGCAATAACGATAGTTCCATAATAAGGGAGAAACATATGCGTTAAATCTAATTCTAATAAGATAACAATCGTAAAATCAATGGACACTAATGAAAAAGTAGTCCCAATTACTGCAGCTTCTCGCTTTGTATAAAAACCTTCTTCATATTGCTTATTCGTTAGCATTACACCAATCGTACCATCACCTAACCATGATACTAAGCTATCAATCGATGAACGACCCGGTAACGTAAAAATCGGGCGCATGATCTTCCTCATCAACGTTCCAAATAACTCTAACAAACCAAAATCTAATAATAATGGCAAAACATATCCTGCAAAAAAGAAAATAGCTACAAGTGTTGTCAATAAACCAAATAAAATATTTCCACCTGTATTTTCCGACCAAATAAATTCAGGCCCAACTTGAAAAAAGGCAAGCACAGCAAAAACTACTGCTACAGTTCTTGTTAATAATACAATCGGTCCAACATCAAATAAACTCCTTAGAAAATCATTCACTAGAATAAATTGCGGTTGTACGAACTTAGTAAAAAGAACGCCTATAAAACTAATACTAATTAATATAACTGCTATTGCCGGCATCATATGTCCTAAATACTTTTCAATAAAGTCTGCCCAAATTGCAACTACTAAAGTAATTTCTTCATTTATATATAGTGGAACCATTAATAAAAATATCCCTAATAGAGATGGTATAATAAACTTCAAATATGTCCCTATTGAATACGACTTATCCTCGTGCAAATCTTTCATCTCCTACTTACAATCAATGCATGTTTATACATTTTTATCAATATCTAATCACAAAAGCATGATAATTTTATCATTTACATATATATATTGCAATGTCCTCGATTTTTAAAATATATTCAGAATTCTCACACTAACACCGCTTATCATTTGTTTATGAGCTTTTCTATTCTTCATTAAACTTCACATAATAGTCATGTTTATAGTAGTCTTTGCCCTCTTTTCTATGTTAAAGTATGTGTTAAGATGTTAATTTTAAACAAACGGTTTTGAAAGGAGGAACACTAATGCTACCTGTTGAACGTGTGGAACGAATCAGACAAATACTTTTAACAAAGAAAAACGTAAAAATTTCAGAGTTAAGTTCTAGATTAAATGTTTCAGAAATGACAGTTCATCGTGATATTAAACCATTAATTGAAGATGGATTTGTCATTAAAACATTTGGTGGTGTTTCATTGGCAACTTCAACAAAAGTGGAACATCATGAAAGCAATAATTGCATTTACTGTCATCGTCCAATCCTTGAAAAAACAGCTTATAAATTAATTTTAAAAAATCAACGTACTGAAACGGCATGTTGTGCGCACTGTGGACTATTAAGACATGAGCAATTAGGGGAAGAAGTGGCGCAAGCAATTTGTTATGATTTTTTACGTCAAACGACAATTAGTGTTTCCCTTGCCTATTTTGTCATGGATACATCATTAAATATTGGCTGTTGTCAGCCACAAGTACTTAGTTTTGAATGGGAAGAACATGCGAATCAATTTGTAAAAGGTTTTGGTGGCACTGTTTATCCATTTCAAGATGCAGTGGTAGTACTGCAGGAAAAAATGAAGCATTCCAACAATTCTTGCCATACATAATATAGCTTTATACGATATAAAGGAGGTTCGTTTTTTGAAAAAGATCATTTGGTCCGGGCTTGTCTTTTTCGTACTTATTCTTTCCGCCTGTGGAGATAAATTACCCATCGAAACTGACATGTCTGAAAATGTAGCTGACTTTACATTCACTAATCAAGATAATGAAACAGTTGCACGTGACGACTTATCTGGCACATGGTGGTTAGCAGATTTTGTTTTTACGAATTGCGAAACTGTTTGCTTACCAATGACAAGCAATATGGCCCAATTACAGGGTAATCTTGCCGAAGAGGATATTGCGATCCAATTTGTTTCATTTAGTGTTGATCCTGATTATGATAAGCCAGAAGTGTTAAAGGAATATGGTGAAGAATACGGGGTCAGTTTTGAGAATTGGGACTTCTTAACAGGGTATGACTTTGAAACAGCTAGAGAATTATCAATTAAATCTTTTCGCGCACCATTGCAAGCTCCAAGCTATGGTTCAGATCAAGTAACACATGACACAAGATTTTTCTTAGTAGATCCTGAAGGTAATGTCGTAAAAGGTTATGATGGTGTAAATAATGAATCAATACAAGAAATTATCGATGATTTATTAAGTCTAGACCAAAAAGGGCTTCTGTAAATTTAGTTTTATACAACAATTAATTTTGGAGGGCGTTAACAATGTGGCATAAAAGAATATTACTTATTGTTTCTATCTTAATGGTTTCTATTTTAGTAGCTTGTGGAGCAGATGAATCCAGTGAGGATGAAGGCGAAGAGCTCAAAATGTTAGAAGTTGATTTTGATGTACCTGAAGCAGCAGATGTTGGCGATGCAATTCCATTAGAAGCTCTCGTAACATATGGTGATGATCCTGTAGTAGATGCAGATGAAGTTGATTTTGAAATTTGGGAAATGTGTGATCAAGACAATAGTGTTCACGAGGAGCCTGCGAATAATGACGATGGGACATATACATTAGAATACTCGTTTGATGAAGACGGTGTTTACGAAGTGTATGCTCATACAACCGCGCATGACATGCATACAATGCCTAAGAAAGAAATTACAATTGGCGAAGGTGGCGAATACGATTGTGATGATGAAGAAGAGAATCATGATCATGACGAACATCACGACGAAGAAGAACATGAATAAACAAAAGGCAGGGATTCGTTACGTTGAATCTCTGCCTTTTTTATTTGTGGGTCTTCCATAGATGTTGTTGGTACTCCAATTCGATTAGTCAATGTCATCATACAGATTTATCGCTACATCGTTCATTTAGGTACTGACGAAATTGACTCCCATATTAAAAAAGTATAAAAGACTTTGACTAAACTCGGTTTAAATGGGTGTCATTAAATTGTGTCGGGTACTTTAAGCCAAAACCAAACATTCGGTCCATCCCTATATGTGCTGTCCAAATCAATCCAATGATCATGAGCGGTTCAATATTGGTGATGAATCCGAATAAAAGAACAATAATAGAAAGAACATACGTATGAACCATGTTATAGATAATCGCTCCAACTTTTCGATTCATCATATAACCTATCATTGCTATATCCGGGGTAAATAGAAATATAATGAACAACCAAAAATTATATTCCAAGTAATAATAACCATAGATACAACAGATAAAAACAGCGACACCTTCCAAATGCAAAAGGAATTTATTCACCTCAACTCCTCCTTTCTTCTAAATATAGATGTTGAATTTCATCTAATTATTTCCTGGGCAATATTCAGCGTTCGTTCGTAGATTCCCATCTAAGAGACAGCAAAGCGAATGCATATCCTAACTGTCACTATAATATATGGGTGTTCACGTAATGCTCATGTAAGCATATGCCCCGAATATTACAATAACAACAAATAATTATTTTCTATGAGGGCAATACAATCATAAACAGCCATTCTACAAACTACTAATTTCTGTTTGGACTAAAAGACTGAATTGAAAAAGCTCTCCCCGATACTGGGAGAGAGCTATTTACCTTAATTGAATATCATGTAAATGTGCGAACAACCCACCTTGAGCAATTAGTTCCTCATGTGTACCTTGTTCTGTAATTCCATCTTGCGTCACGACCATAATGCGATCCGCATGCTTAATCGTCGCTAATCGATGCGCAATAATTAATGTTGTACGGTCTTTTGCTAAGTTCAGTAATGCTTCTTGAATAATCGACTCTGTCTCTGTATCAAGAGCTGATGTAGCTTCATCTAAAATTAAAATCGATGGATTCTTTAAAAACATCCGGGCAATTGCAATTCGTTGCTTCTGTCCTCCCGATAATTTCAGACCACGTTCACCTACTTGTGTCTCATACCCATTCGGAAGTTCAGCAATAAACTCCTCCATATGAGCAAGCCCTGCTGCCTCCTCGATCTCCTCAGCTGTTGCGTCTAATTTACCATAAGCGATATTTTCTCGTAATGTCCCAGTGAATAAAAATACATCTTGTTGCACAATTCCAATTTGACTGCGCAATGATCGCATCGTCATATCCCGAATATCCATGCCATCAATTGTAATAGCACCTTTTTGGATATCATAAAACCTCGGAATCAGAGATGATATCGTTGTTTTTCCTGCACCAGATGGACCAACAAATGCGATGGTTTCTCCTGATTTAATTTGAAAACTAAGGTCCTTTAATACTGGAGCTTGTGTTTTCTCATAAGAAAACGTTACATCATTAAATGCAATATTCCCATGTAAATGAGTCACTTTCTTTGCACCTTTTCGATCCTTCACATCTGGTGAAACATCCAATAAATTAATAAAGCGACGAAAGCCCGCCATTCCTTTTGGATAAAGTTCTAATAATGCACTAATTTTTTCAATTGGCCTGAAAAGTACATTGACATATAATACAAAAGCAATTAACTCCCCATAGGAAAGCTCATTATTAAAGCTTAACCATGCACCATAAACTAAAACAGCTAATGTAACAAAACGCATTAACATGTAAATATTTGCAGTTACAAATGCCATAACACGATAAGCGCCTAATTTCGAATGGCGAAAAATATAGTTGTTTTTTGTAAAACGCTTCATTTCATAATCTTCATTTGTAAAAGATTGTACAACACGTACTCCTGATACCGCGTCTTCTATTCGCGCATTCACACCGGCAATATTTTCATACATATTCGTCCAAGCCTTACTCATTTTTATATTACTATACGCCATAAAGAAGATTAAAATAGGTACCATAATTAAAATAATGAGAGCTAATTTCACATTAATCGTGAACATAATCCAAAATGCACCAATAAATGTCATGACAGCAATAAATAAATCTTCTGGTCCATGATGGGCAAGTTCGCCAATTTCAAACAAGTCATTCGTAATTCGACTCATAATATGACCTGTTTTCGTATTGTCAAAAAAACGAAAAGATTGCTTTTGAACATGATGAAATAAATCTTCGCGCATATCTGTTTCTATATTCAACCCTAATTTATGTCCCCAATAAGTGACAACATATTGCAAAAAGGTACTCAATAAATAGATAAGAAAAAGTCCTATTCCGACTTGAATAACCAAATTCCAATTATTACCTGGCAGTAGGTCGTCAATGAACCATTGTACCGCCACTGGAAATGCTAATTCTAATATCGCTACAATCGTAGCACTTGTAAAGTCTACAATAAATAGACGTTTATGTGGTTTATAATAAGAAAAAAAACGTCGTAACAATGTGCCTCTCCTCCATTCTTCACACTAAATTATAATCTGTTGCTTGACGAATAGCAAAGTCTTTGAGAAAATGGCGAATAAATATTTGGAAAAGCAAGAAATTATTCATATAATAGAGAAGTTGCATTTATATATAACTCGTAGGAGGGTTCATGTTGAAAAAAAGAGGTTTTTTGCAACGCTCCTTAGACCAAGTAGAAACAGTTGGTAACAAATTACCACATCCGTTTACTCTCTTTGCTCTATTAGCGTTGCTTGTACTAATTTTGTCTGCTATTATCTCTCAATTCGGGGTGAGTGTAGAACACCCTGGTAATGAAGGAGAAATAGTTGAGGTTAAAAACTTACTAAATGCTGAAGGAATACAATATATTTTTACATCCATGACAGACAACTTCATTCTTTTTGCACCACTCGGAATTGTCTTAGTAACGATGCTAGGAATCGGAATAGCGGAAAGTACTGGATTAATTAGTGCTATTTTACGTGGATTTGTTCT
>JAPFCO010000393.1 GCA_026169505.1 Pseudogracilibacillus sp. | reverse complement strand
TTAATAATCGTAATGTATAGACGTGCAGCACGAAATGTAAGTAAGGCATGATTTGTTATTGAGAGATAAAGAAGGGAATAAATTAAGATGAAAATAAGTGTGTTAGATCAAGCGCCAGTCTCTAGTGGTGATAGCCCTGAGAAAACATTAGAGCATACATTGGAATTAGCTAAATGGACAGAATCGCTAGGTTATCATCGGTATTGGGTTGCAGAACACCATAATACAAGTGGGCTTGTTAGTTCATCGCCAGAAATTATGATGACACGAATAGCCTCGGTCACAAAGGAAATTCGTGTCGGATCTGGGGGTATTTTACTCCCACAATACAGTCCGTATAAGGTCGCAGAAAATGCGAAAACTTTAGAGGCTTTTTTTCCGAATCGAATTGATATAGGTGTAGGGCGTTCACCAGGTGGTTCCCCATTAACGCGATCTGCCTTAACAGATAATCAACATAAGAGTCTCAGTGAGTTTCCAAGACAGCTTGCTGATTTGCAAGGTTTTTTACATAATTCTTTGTCGCGTGATCATGAGTTTCGATTGGTGAAAGCTGGGCCACGAACGGAGCAAGTACCACCTCTATGGGTATTAGGTTTGTCTGAACGGGGCGCTGAAAACGCAGCAAAACTTGGGCTAGGATTTGTATTTGGGCATTTTATTAATCCTAAAAATGGAGCAGTTGCCCTGAAAGCGTATAGAGAGAGCTTTATTCCATCCAAGACGATGGATGCTCCTCAATCATTCGTCTGCGTTTTTATTGTATGTGCGAAAACGAAAGAAGAAGCCGAAGAGTTGGCTTTATCGCAAGATAATTGGCTATTAAATGTAGGAAAGGGTTTAGGTACAAAAGTGGCATCGACCGAACAAGTGCGTAAAAAAACATTTAGTAATAAAGATTTAAATATTATTAAGCAAAATAGAGATAGGGCTATTATCGGCACGCCAGAAAAGGTGAAGGAGCAGTTGATACAATTACAGAAATTATATCAAACAGATGAATTTATGATTATTACTAATATTTATGACTTTGCGGCGAAGAAAAAATCGTATCAGTTATTAGCAGAAACATTGCTATAGTAAATAGGAATATGAGCGGATTTTACGATTCAATCTCCTGTAGAAGAAGGGGTTTGAAATGTAAAAAAGAAGTAGCTTCTTAAGCCTTCTACAATAGTAGTTGATCAAGTTAGTCTCCGATTAAAATATAATGAGTATATATTGGTGTCATTTTTTGTCATATCTCTAAAATATGTCGTTTTGTTGTAATGACATCGCTTCAGTTGATTGGATTCTACCCACAGGAATGATCTATAATAGAATGATAAAACAATCTATGATTTGAAGGAGGAAATTCGTTATGAAGTTAATCGAAGGTCTTGATAATCTTGATGAGAAAACGAAACATGCAGAAAGAGTACTAAGTCAACCATCATATGATGTCATTCAAATTCATATGGAAAAGGACGAAGTTATTTCAACACATCATGCGAAAGAAGAGACGCTTATCATTGTTCGAACAGGAAAGGTTCGTTTTGTTGTGGAAGAAGAAACAGTCGTTTTAACGAATGAAGAAATACTACAAATGGACCCTTATGAAAAGCATTGTTTGGAAGCGATAGAAGAAACGGACTTAATATTACTTAAAATCAAATAAATTATCAAACAAGATGCTATCGAATTTTTTAGGCATATTCGAACGACTAAATAAAGGAATTCATGTTACGAAATGATGAAAATGCATTACTATATATAAATTTCTATAGTAGCGCATTTTTTCTTGTCTGTTATCCTTGAAAAGGGTATAATCGTATTTAGTGTCTGTTAAATAAGATCGTCCTTTGCGGGGCATTTGTCTTATGGATGTGATTCACGATATACGCTCCCATAGTTTAATGGTAAAACGGTGCCATGGTAAGGCATTGCTGTCGGTTCAACTCCGACTGGGAGCTTATTTTGAAAGGGACTTTTTGCAAATTACATTAAATCTAAGTATGTAAGAAGTGTAAAAATGAAAAAACTATTAATGTTGACTTTAATATGCTTATTTTCATTAACAGTTTTAGTTGCTTGTGGAAATGACGAAGATGCTCAGACAGAAGATGTTATGTTTAACTTAGGGTTAGTTACAGATTTAGAAGGATCAGATAATACAAATGCGGCAGCATCATTTGATAGTACTGAGTATTTTGAAGGTGAGATTGCTCCAGGTGAGGAAAGAACGGCACAGTTCATTGCAGATACAAGAACTGCCGAAGAATACTTTTTCAGAACAAGTCCGGGTTCAGTAGCGGCAGGTACACAAAATGAGGTGATTTGGACAATCACTGATGAAGAAGCAAGAAAAGAATAATTGTGTTGATTTTGATCGGTTTCAATCATACATTTCGCTTATGTTTCAAACGCAAAGGCGGTTTCTAACTTTTATTAGAAACCGCCTTTTTATTTTTTCGTACTTTATTCAATCCCTAATTTCCTTAGCTTCCTACTGATCGTTGATTGATTTACTTCTAGCACTTTTGCCATTTCGGTCGTATGTTGATATTTTTCTTTAGCTAATGTTAATAACTGTCTTTCGGCCTCTTCAATGCATTGATTTAAAGGGATAATTTCATGAACGACAACATCGTTTTCCGGTTCTTGTAATGGTCGTTCCTTCCACATAGGCAATAACATGGAGTCTAAATCAGTTTCATCAATCGTATCCTTTTCAGTTAGTACGATGAGTCTTTCGATAATGTTTTTTAATTCTCTCACATTACCTGGCCAATGATATTGCTGTAGGACATCAATCGCGCGCTTGGAAATTGCTTTTGATAGCTCATATTTATCATTGAAAGAATGGATAAAGTAATGAATGAGAGAAAGGATATCTTCTTTTCTCTCCCGTAAAGCGGGAATTTTAATTGGAATGACATTTAAGCGATAATATAAATCTTCTCGAAAATTGCCGTTCTTCACTTCTTCATATAAATTACTGTTCGTTGCTGCGACAAGTCGAAAGTGAACTTTTATTTGTTTTGTACCTCCTACCCGGTTGAATGTCCGCTCTTGGATGACGCGTAATAATTTTGTTTGCAGATGAAGTGGCATTTCACTAATCTCATCTAAAAATAAAGTGCCTTCGTTAGCCAGTTCAAATAACCCTCTTTTTTGATCGTTTGCTCCAGTAAAAGCGCCTTTTTCGTAACCGAATAATTCTGATTCGAGTAGGTTTTCGGGAATGGCTCCACAATTGATTGTGATAAAAGGCTTTTCGAATCGATCGCTTGATTGATGGATGTAATTAGCGATTACTTCTTTTCCTACACCAGTTTCACCATAAAGGAGTACATTGGAGTCGACATTTTTAACCCGATGCGCTAAATAAATGACCTTTTCCATTTCTACGCTTTGATAAATTAATTTACTGCTTTCTAATGTTTTACTTCTTAAATGATCAAGTTCACTTTTGTACCCTTCCATCATTTGCTTCGTCTCGTCAAGTTTTGATTGTAGTCGGTCAACAGTTGTAATATCTCTGGAAGCATTAACAACTCTAACGATTTTGCCATGCTCGTCTTTGATCGGGGTGCCAACAACCATTAAACGTCTGCCAGTGCGGGTACTTTGAATAAGAGAAACAGTCTCTTTTTTCTCTAACACAATTCTTGTAATGGAAGGGTTATAGATTCCCATTTGTTCCAGTTCGTAGACGCTTTTACCTATTAAATCTTCTTCCTTTTCTCCCCAAAGCGTTTCACAAGCGGAACTGACTCGTAACGTTACTCCGTGTTGGTCAGATACATAAATGACATCATAAGAGATGTCAAAAATCGCCTTCAAATCACGGTTTAAATTTTTATAAGAATCTAACTTCTTTAAAAATACTTCATAATACTTTTCTTCGTTAAATAAGAATGATGCGCCTATCCGTTCGTTATTTGTATAATGAGGGGAATAGTTGAAAAATAGTTTACTATTGGCATAATTCACTTCGTTAAAAAAGTGAGCTTTGTCGGAAAGGAATTTACTTTTTAAAGATGGAACAGAATCAAATAGAGATTGTCCAATAAGTTCTTCCTTTGTTACATGTAATAATATTGCTCCTTTATGATTGATATAACGTATAATTCCATCTTTATCCGTCATAATAAAACCGGTACGTAATGAATCGATTGCTGTATCGAGTAATACGGAAGAAACTTCATCCATTTCATTAATTCTCCTTTTCGTAATGCATATATGCATAAAGTTAAATGCGAATTTGCATAAATGGTTCATTATTATTTTATAGTAATTTTACTAAACATGCAACAAGGGATGTATCTACGCATTAAGATGTATTTTTATAAACTTGGCATGAATGTTGCAAGTAATAATGTAAGCGTTAAAATAATCATCAGGAGGGAAGATTGTAATTTAAAGAGGAAGTGCAAAGAAAGACATTATATAATGAGTACACGAAGGAGAGGTATGTACGAATGAAACATAGTTATCGCTATAATATATTATTTATGATGGTCATCATGGTGATCATTAACTATATTGACCGTGGAGCAATCTCTTATGCTCAGGAAGATATCATTGCCGAATATGGTTTTGGAACAGTTGAGTGGGGAGCGGTTCTCGGATATTTTGGATATGGATATTTATTTGGAGCGTTATTTGGTGGTGCGCTTGCAGATAAGAAAGGGCCGAAATTTGTTTGGGTTATTATTGGTATTGGGTGGTCTTTATTTGTAGTTGCTACCGCATTTGCAGGGGAGATTGGAATTGCCTTGTTCGGTGGGTCAGCGATTGCCGGATTTGCTATTGTACGAGTAATGTTTGGTTTCTTTGAAGGACCTACATTCTCAACAATTAATAAAACAGTAGCAAACTGGGCCACGCCAAAGGAAAGAGGATTTGCAGTTTCTTTAGGGCTTTTAGGAACACCGCTTGGCGCTTTGTTAACAGCTCCAGTAGCAGTGTTGATTTTATCGATTACTAGTTGGAAAGTGATGTTTCTTATTTTGGGTTCTTTAGGAATCATTTGGGTCATTATTTGGGTGAAGATGTTTACTAATTTACCGGAGGAACATCCAAAGGTTTCAAAAGAAGAGTTAGAAAAGATCCGTTCTAGGGATGATTTACTTGCTGATGAACAATTGGTGGA
>JAPFCO010000065.1 GCA_026169505.1 Pseudogracilibacillus sp. | reverse complement strand
GCATCGGCGTCAGCATCGGCGTCAGCATCGGCGTCAGCATCGGCGTCAGCATCGGCGTCAGCATCGGCGTCAGCATCGGCGTCAGCATCGGCGTCAGCATCGGCGTCAGCATCGGCGTCAGCGTCGGCATCAGCGTCTGAATCCGCATCGGCATCAGTTTCGTCATCTTCATCAAATGTAATAGTTGTGCTATCTTCTAAACTATTAAGCAAATCAAGATCAATGACACTATCATTTATTCCGGCACCATAAACAGGTACTTCACCGTTTACTTCAGCAGGATTATCTACCTTCACATTTAAGTCAATAGTAGTTTCCCCAATGACTTGAACACTCGCTAAATCATTAGTTAGATCTATTGTTCCATCAGTAATGTCACCAACAACTCCAACCACTTCACCTGCAGTTCCAGTCACCGCGCTAAGCACCTCGGAAACAAGACTATTTAATCCACCTATAATCAAACCTACTCCAGGTATATTCTCTGCTCCTGGTAATATTGCTATTTCTACACCGTTTAAAGCATCGACTACATCTTCTAGTAACTCAACTACAACATCTTGAACAGCAGTTTCTAAATGATTACCAAGACCATCTGAAAAGTTTACAACAATCGAGCCGTCATCATTGACAACAACATCCACTTGATCTTCATAAGCGAGTAAGTCAGTCAACGCAGAATCTAGATTATTTAGTGCATTAACGGCATTCTCTAATTCACTTATTCCATTAATAGTAAGCAAGTCGTTTGGAATTATACTACTTTGTAAACTATCAACTACTGATAATACTTCACTAACTGTTTCTGTCAATGTTCCTGTCAAATCACTTACCGCTTCACCTAACGCCGGCAAATCATCCATTGTAATTGGCAAGACTTCTACACGAACTGTTGCCTGACCATCTTCTTCCATTTTCCCAGCTAATTCTTCAATATAAAATACTCCAACACGTTCTGGAGATATTAACTCTACATCAGCAAGTCCAGTTCCAGTCATCCCTAATGCTAAATCATATGGTGCATCTGGATTCTCAGTTAAGGCAGCAGTGATGTCAATATTTGTAAGTAACTGCACATCAGCCAACGATGCCGCATCTACGATATGATTCTCAAACCCCGGAACATTTAAATGATTAATTGCACTGTTAACAGGCAAAGATAGAATTAATGTCGTTGCTGCAATTGTCGCTGTTTTCTTAAAAATACCGTTTCGACGTTTACTTTTTACATTTAATCGTCTTTTATAATCAAAGTTTCTATTACTCAATCAAAAATTCCTCCCAATAAATCAAATTAGTGAACCTTTTGAAAATGAAGATTAAAAACTTAATAATTTCCATTAGTTACATTTTTCGACTAACTCTTCCCTCCTCTTGCGCATATTCTTCCTTATAGATGAAAAATGAGAATACTCTAAACTAAACGACGACTTACCCAGAACGGGGGAATACCTATGTATTTATGCCTAGAATATATTTACAACACTCTCATCCTATAAGCTCGTAGGTACAGTCATCAAAAAAATTCCCATATTCTTCTATATACACTACTAGTTAACCACATTATCCCTATACACTTTTTGAACATATTATAAATTCTGACAATTACTAACGGTTTATGACAATAAAAAAACTTATCCCCCTAATTTTAAACAGGAGAATAAGTTCAAATATCTCAGTCACTCATTAATGCCTCTTTTTCAAGCCAATATTTATACCAATTTTGTATTTTTATATCAGGTTTTGTCCCAAGTTCCTCTCTTAAAATAAATTCCAAATTTTTATAATAATGGAAAACTGCTTCATTATTATTTGTCTCATTAGATAACTTCATTAATTCAAAATGTGAATTTTCATCATATGGACAAACTTCAATTACGTAACGATAGATTCTAATGATATCTGTATATCGTTTTCTTTCTTCTAAAAATACAACGACTTTTTGAATATGATAAGACCAGATTGAATGGAGTAAATCTCTTTCCGCTTCAGCCCATAGGTAGTCTAATTTATCCAAATAAGCACCTTTGTACATCTTAATAACCCGTATATAGTCAGACAATGTATTATTATTTAATGGAGGCAATTGATCCATTGCTAGTTCCCATTCTGACACATCGTATTTGATTTTATTTGTTTTTAATCTATACGTATTTTCATGACTAACAATCTCAATTGGACAGTCCATATCTTTTAACGTTTTTCTTATTTGATATATCGCAGAATACAGTAAAGCTTGCCCTTTCTCTGCATCGACATGTGACCAAAGCATTTCTATCAAAATGTCCTTTCGCACTGGGTTCTGTTGATTATGTAGTAAATAAGCAAAAAGTTCTTGTGTTTTTCTCGTGCGCCATTTTACATCCAAATAGTCATTTCCATTCAGCCATTTAAATTGTAAATCCCCAAAGCTACATACCATTATCTGTTGTTCCTTTTTCCGCTTTACCATTAGACTTTGTAACCTATTAGAGGTTATTGCGAGTCTGCATTTATTTAGCGGTTTTAATAGATAGTCAAAAGCTTCTATTTCAAAAGCTTTTACAGCATATTCTTTTTTCATCGACATTAAGACGATAGAAACGTTTTTATATTTCTTTTTTATTGCTTTAGCAAGATCGATTCCATTTATTTCGTTAAGCTCAATTTCGATGAAAACAACGTCAGGTCTATATTCAATGATCTCATTAAATCCTTGCCTAGGATCAGCATAATTTCCGAGAAGTTTGAACTCAGCTATTTTTCCAAAAACTTGGGAAATATGTTCTTCTATAGTAGTTTCATTATCTATTATAATAGCCCTCATAAGATATCCCCTTTCGAATGCTATGTTTATCAGTATCTGTTAACGAAAGGAAATTAAAACTTACCTAGTTGTAAAGTAAATGACACATGTTTGTCTTCTGCTTAAGGAAATTTGTCCTAAGATAAACTAAATATCATTTTATAATTTACCATATCAAAGAACCACTATACATAATCTGAACAATTACTAAATACTTAATCTATCTATGTTATTTCACCTTTTCCCTAAACGAAGTAAAGATACTGGATCACTTTATTTCGAAATAAACCCAATATTCTGAATTATATTTTTAGTATAATTCCTCCTTTACTTTGCATTTTCATTACAAAATGGTAACAAAAAACACACCCTATAAAAGAATCGTATCATAGTTTCAATACCAATTCCTTTATAAAATGTGTTCTTCCCCTAAAATGAATCATTACTCCTATTTATTTAGTTGTAATAACGTTTCCTTTTACCCAGTAATTCTTTATCCTTTCTTTTATTGGCTTCATCAGACAGAATGTACCGGCTCTATTCTCACTCCTTCCTCCTCTGCACTTATCTTCCAATTAGGTGAAACAATTTGTTTTAACTCTTTTAATTCACTGTCTGTCATAGTTAGTTTAGATACGACAAATTGTTCTTCTTCAAAATCTCTTGTTTTCTCTTTTTGAAACTTCAATCGTAATAGATTGATTAACCCTGTAAATGTTAGAAACTTCACTTCATACCCCTCATCTAAAATCTCGTCAATTTGATCTGATAAATCATGTAACCGAGTAAAATCAAAGGAATCATTTACATATTGATAACTGTCTGCATTTAATGCTCGTACCTCTTTTTTTATTTCATCATCTGCAATTCCTGCTTTTCGTAGATTTTCTATTATGTATACATCCATTAAACTAAGTTTTGCAACCAAAATTACCATCCCCTTTCATATAGTTATTTACTAGCATCAATTTCATCATTGCCTAAACTAGCAGTGTAGCGATAAGTCCGTATGATGAAATTGATTAACTAACGATTGTTCGGCGAATACGCCTATTCTTCTTGAATGTCGATAGTAATACCCCTGCAACGATAAAAAAAGAGCCTAACAATTCTATTCCAGTAACAGGTTTAGCAAGTAATATCAATCCTACTACCATCGCAACAAATGGCTCTAAATTAGATAAGATAGAGGCCTTCGATGCATCCACATTCCGGATATGATTATTCCAAATCAATGTAGCAATCCCATGGACGACGATTGCTGTTCCTATCAACAGTGCCCATGCAGATACATCTGTACTTATCCTGGTTGGTTTGTCCACAAAGACCGCAAACGGCAAAGATATCAAAAACCCAATGACATTGGAGTATAACGTAATTGTGAATGGATCAATCCTTTGCCCAAGATAACGCGTCATAATAATCATCAACGCAAAAGTAACCATTGTTACAACAATCCAAATAAGTCCTTTATCGATTTGAACGGAAGCGAGGCTACCATTTGTGACGACATAAAATATACCAATCATCGCAACCAATGACCCAAAAACCATGCGTAGTGTGATTTTCTCCTTTAAAAAGATAGCTGCTAAAAAACCTGTCACTATAGGTGTCGTTGCTAAAATCAATGCAGCTGTCGTTGGATCAGCTGTCTCAAGCCCTGCAAAAAAAGACCACTGATTGAGGAACACTCCGATTATACCTAAAAGTAGGAGTAAGACTAAATCCTTTTTAAATGCTATTTTCTGATTAGATCGATAAAAGAAAGATAAACTAATCAAAAATAAAACAATCATTAACAAGCGTAGCATTGTCACAATCGATGGGGAAAAATATTGCATTAAGATTTTCCCAAAAACAAAATTACTACCCCACATTACAACACAAAATGTTAACCAAAAATACGACTTTAACAATTCGAACACCTTTTCTCCTGTATAACAACGTCTCTATTTTATAGGAAAGTAAATCATTCGTAAACTAAATAGTTTAAAGGACTTGAATCGTAATTCGAATCATGACACTTATTCTAACTCTTGATAGTTCAATTCATGCTTCTCGCAAAAATCACGCGCGATTCCGATATAGATTTCCTCACGAAATCCGTACCAATCATCTAATAAACCATACATTTTTAATAATGAACGAAACGGCTTAAATGTAGCGGATGCCTGAATCGTTTCTAACAATGCCTTTTGTCGTTCAATATCTTCCACTGTTTCTGTAAATCGAATCATCACTTTCTGAATTGCTGGCATCTGCGGTAACAAAATATAATCATTGGAGTCGCGGAGTATCTTTTTTGCTAAACGCAACTCCTTCATCTCCCAATTCTCCATCTGTTTCTGTACTTCATCAGATTTTGCCATATGTAAAAACTTATTGACAGCATGAATCATTTCACCTGAATGGCGATTTACATAAAACAGATGATCCTCGGACTGCGATTCCAATCCATAAACAATATCTACTAAATTTACTCTCATTCAAACACTCCTAAGTTATATCAAATTCCTTTCTCAAAGGTACCGAAACCCTTCAAATATAGTTTGCGCTTTTATGTTCGAATTGTTCAAACGCTTCTTATACTCTACCCGTTATTTTCGATACATAATCTACTCAATTCCATCGTACAGAATTATCGTTATATGTTAAACTTACATAAAAAAATTCCCTTCTACTTATATAGTGAAGGGAATTAATTGATATTACTATTAATTTGTTTCAAAATCTAAATTGATAGCCGGTGTGAACGTTTCAAATTCAAACATAAAAAATGAATCTTCCGCTTCTAACTCACCTTCATCTGTTTCGAGCGTACCAGTTATTTCATAATATCCAGGGCCTATTTTTCCTAAGTCAACTTCTCCATGTTCATTTGCTTCAAATTCTTCATCTAAGAAAGTGATGGTTGCTTGAGGCTCTGTCATTAACGTCACATCATACGTACGAACTCGGATCATATATTCATCTTCTACTTCATCAATGTAAAACGGACCAACTTGAGTAACATCCTCATATAAATCATATGATTTATTCTTATCACCGTCTCCGTCATAATGTTGCGCTTGTGCTGCTAAAACAGCCATTATTTCTGCAGTTTGCTCTTCATCATCTTTTAACATTGTCACAACATTTGCAGCATCATCTACTGTCCAATGTGTTCCTTCATCAACTTGGGCATTTTCATATAAACCTTCTCCATCTTTTACTTCAATATAATCGCGAAATTGACTAACAAGTAAAGTCGCAGAATCTTCACTTCCACATCCTGCTACAAACAAAAACATGACACTTATTAGTGCTATTCCCATTATGTTTCGTAGTGCTTTTCTCATTGTTAATCTCTCCTATTAGCAATCTGATTTCTCCTATGTTAGCTCTCTTCCCTTTTATTTTACCCGAGTTCGATATACCAAGTAAACAAACCCCTATACAAGCGACAACTAGAATTCAGACGCTTTATCATGAGGGAGTATGATACATATGAGTTACATCATTTGTGGCAAGTTTAGTAATTTTATAATAGACTGTTTCTATTTAATATTTTAGGGTAAAATAAAGGGAAGGAGCTGATGATATGGACATCTTTACTACCTTTTTACTTATTGCTATTTTTTGTTTCACGGTCGTGTTCTGGTTAAAGCGTGGGGAAAATAAACATCGTTATCTAAAAACAAAAATGGTCGATCAATTTATTAAAAAAAATCATATTAATGTAACGAAACTTTATAGTGGTATGTACTGTGACATTATTAATGACACAAAAAATCAATCCATATGGTTTTTCGTTTTAGAACAGCTAACATTAAAATATAAACAAATTCCTTACGATGATTTATTTTACGTTGCCTACAAACTAGATGGAAAACCAGTCGAGGTAGTGTCTCGTGATGGACAAATAAAAAGACAGATGCTTGGTGGGGAAGGACCAAATGTTGCTGACATGCCCCCTTTAGTTCGTCGAGAAGACATAAAAGTCGTGAAAGAAGTTTCTCTTACCATTATCGTAGATGATCGTCATGCTTCTGTCATCGACTTATTGTTTGTCATGCATCCATTTTTTGCAGATGTAAACCATGTCAAAGATGTAGATGCCAAAACATGGTTCAATATTTTTTCAGAGATTATTGAACATAGCGAAAAGAAATTACTACAAGGTGAATAGCATCTTCTAATCAACGTAGGAACTCATTAAAATCAATCCGCTATTTTTAGATGAATGCTTCCTTCAATAATTCATACGAACGAAATTTATCCATTGGATCGTGAGTAATTGTCACGACCATCCATTCATCCGCTTCATATTGCTTCTGAAGCAAAGTCATTTTTTCATTCACTTCTTTTGGATTTCCAATCACCATATTTTGTTTTATCTTCTTTACTCGCACCATCTCCTCTTCAGAAAACGGATCATTCTCTGCCTCCATTATGTCAGGCACAGTCAATTGATTCATCTGTTTATCTTGTCTGATTTTCCACAAGACAGTACTCATGGCAATTCGCTCAGCTTCTTCCGTTGTATCAGCACAAATAACCTCTATCGCAGCAATTACATAAGGATGTTCGCCATTTGTCGATTGGTATTCTTTTCGATATGTTTCTACAATTTGTGGACCATTTTCACTCGTCATAAAATGCCCAAATGAATAAGGTATCCCTAACTTTGCTGCTAATACTCCACTTTTTGAACTCGTTCCTAAGATCCACATCTCTGGACGTATGTCAGGGATTGGTGTTGGAGATATCGTAGCATAAAGCGGTTCATTAGGCGTCTCCCCTCTTAAAAACTGCTGTAATTCTTTTACTTTAGCTGGAAATTTATTCACTTCTTCTAAATAATTATCTGTTAAAGCTAATGACACTTCTGCTGATCCTCCTGGTGCTCTACCTAACCCCAGATCAATCCGACCCGGGAATAAAGTTGCTAGTAAATTATATGTTTCCGCAACTTGAAAGGGTTTATAATAAGGTAATAAAACCGCACCAGCACCTATGCGTATGTTTTCTGTTTTTGCCCCTAAAAGTCCTAGCATCACATTTGGATTCGAACAAGCTAGACCAAACAAATCATGATGTTCCGCTATCCAGTATCGGCTGTACCCTAAGCGATCGCCTAGTTGAGCTAATTCTACGGCTGTTTGTAACGCATCAGCCGCTGTTTGACCACTAGAAATAGGAGCCTGATCTAATATACTTAATTTCATGCCATTTGTTCCCCCTACTTAAATATAAAAACCACTATTCCAGCAAATTAATCCACTCTACCTCTTGCGTCTACTTTCCATTGATCAATCACTTTTCCATCCCGACATACTTGGTATGTATTAAATAGGTTGGCAACTGTACATGCGTGATTTGGAATAATCGTTAATAGTTCACCTAAAGTAAGATCCACCGGTTGATTTACCTCAATGATTCCGTGTTCTTCTGATAAACGTTCGATGATTAAATCAGGATATTCTTTTATATAACCATGTCCAGCTACATTCTCATTTCCATGTGCACCACGATCTAAATTCAATGTTTTACTTCCTGCATCGATTACGATTCGAGCCTCTTTAATAGATCCAACACTTGTGATGACTGTCAATGCACATTGCTCAATAGTAGCTGCACCTAAACCAACTTGAATCATATCATAAAAAACTGCGTTACCAGGACGTATTTCTGTTATTCCTTCTACTGCACCAGCTATTTTGTATGTTGGTGTCGAGCCAATACTTCGATGGGGTATTTCAATTCCTGCCTCTTCACATAGTGTCGCACTTACAACAACTGCTTCTGCTTCATATAAGGCAATTTCTTTTACCTCCGTTTCAGATGTTGCAGCATAAGAATGACCTGCATGTGTG